>JAGPMH010000033.1 GCA_018052945.1 Negativicutes bacterium
GTGCCAGCAACTATGCTTGTGAATTTTCCTGTATTCCTTACGAAATTTTCATTCCGTTATTAAACGATGATGATTTTAAGTTTTTAGAAGAAGAAGAACTACCAACAGAATATAAACCACAACTAATGGACTTGATAGATTTATAAAAAGTTTTTTAAAACTATTAGATGATTTCTAAGACTTCCCCACCATCAATTAATATTAGAGTATGCTGATGGTGGGAAAGTCTTTTTTACTTATTGCCAATAAATTTTCAAAAACAGCATTGCTTAGTAGTTGGTGCTTATTATAAAATAAAACGTATTGCAAAGTTTGTTACAAGGAGTTTGATTTATGAAAGAAACATCGAATCGTCAACTGACAATTCGTAAAATAAAAAGTAAGCTTTTAACGGCTTATGAATATTTTTTGGAACAACAAGATCAAGAAAATGCAGAAAAAGTACAACAATTAAGTGCTAAAGTCAGTAGCGGTGAATTTGCCATCGCTTTTTGTGGACATTTTTCAGCGGGTAAATCGCGGATGATAAATAGTTTGATTGGCGAAAAATTATTGCCGTCCAGTCCGATTCCGACCAGTGCTAATTTGGTTAAAGTAAAGGCAGGAGAAGAATATGCAAAGGTGTTTTTTAAAAATGAAAAGCCACGCCTTTATTTAGCACCATATGAGTATGACTTGGTAAAACAGTATTGTAAAGATGGTGACCAAATTCAAGAAATTGAAATCAGTCATAAAAATTCTAATTTGCCGGACAAAATTATGATTTTGGACACACCTGGTATTGATTCGGCGGATGATGCCCATAGAGTTGCGACAGAATCAGCCATTCACTTAGCTGATTTGATTTTTTATGTGATGGATTATAATCATGTGCAATCCGAACTTAATTTTATGTTTACCAAAGAACTAACGGAAGTTGGCAAGGAAGTTTATCTGGTGATTAATCAGATTGATAAACATAAAGAAGAAGAAATTGATTTTTGTGAATTCAAAAATAGCGTGAGAAAATCGTTTGCAACTTGGGGGGTAAAACCGGCGGGGATTTTTTATACTTCGTTGAAAGATGAACATCATCAGCATAATGAATTTTTGCAGTTACAAGAGTTTTTGGAGGAGCGCCTACAAAATAAAGATGAGCTGTTGCTAGAATCATTGGAGAGTTCCTTGTATAAAATTATCAAAGAGCATTTTCTCAAGATGAAAAAGCAAGATAATGTAAAGCTACAACCTTATTATGAGTTGTTGGCGGAACTTAGTGTGGAAGAACAAAATGAGTTAATTGAGGATGTTAAACAAAAACAGGCTTATCAAACAGAGCTGGAGCAGATGTTTTTTAATGCCGATAAAGAGTTTGATGGTGAAGTAGCAAAGATAATGAAAAACGCATACTTAATGCCGTTTCAAACCAGAGCCTTAGCGGAAAGTTATTTAGAAGCGTGTCAGCCTAATTTTAAAGTAGGCTTTTTATTTACGAAGCAAAAAACTTTAGCGGAAAAGCAACGACGCTTAATTAATTTTCATCAGGAAATTGTTGATAAAACCAAAAGCCAGTTAGAATGGCATTTGGGGCAGTTATTAGTGAAGCTGGTTAGACATTATAAATTGGAAGATACTTTTATATTAGGGCAAGCTCAAGGTTTTAATATCGAGGTGGAAGTAAGTTTATTAGAACAGGCGGTTAAAGATGGGGCAACTTTATCCGGTGTTTATGTTATAAATTATAGTGATGAAGTAGCTAACAATATAAAAAATATTGCGCTCAGTAAATTAGCTGATTTTAAGCAGAATATTTTGTCATTGTTACAACAAAAGGTTGAGGAATATAAAAATAAAATTTCTCAAGACCAAGATAGTAACAGTAAATATATTAAAGCTTGGAAAAAGTTAGAGCAAGCTGAAAAGGCCAATGATTTAGCGCAAGAACAGTTGCTGACAGTAGTTAATGAGAGTAATAGAACCGGTATTGATGATAATGAGTTATTTATAGAACCGGAAATTGAGTTTGAAGTTATTGCTAGTGATAGTACTATAGTTTCAGAAAAAATAATTGCAGAAAATAAATTAGAACCTGAAATAATAAGTTTAACAGATTGTAGTGTTAAGGCTTGTGACCTTAGTGAAACTGCTGTTAAGTTAAAAAAGGCCGCAGCGTTAATTGAAGTTTTACCGGGGTTTAAAAAAGTCTCACAAGAATTACTAGAAAAAGCGAAGAGTTTTGATAACAAAGGGTTTACGGTAGCTTTGTTTGGTGCCTTTAGTGCCGGAAAATCATCTTTTGCGAATGCCTTAATGGGAGAAAAGGTTTTACCGGTTTCGCCGAATCCGATGACAGCGGCCATTAATAAAATTAAGCCAGTCACCGCAGAATATGGCCATGGGACAGTGCTTGTCAAAGTTAAAGCTGAGCCTGCGATGTTGCAGGATGTTAATACTGCGTTGAAGTTGTTTGATTTTAAAGCCCGAACTTTAGCAGAAGCGTTGTCTTATTTACCACAAATAAAGCTTGATGATGCTCAACAGGGGGCGAAGGAAAAGACTAATCTTACTTTTTTACAAGCCTTTGCGAAAGGATTCAGCTTTTTTGGCGATAAACTTGGTTCGTTATTAAGCACCGATCTAACTGCATTTGAAGATTATGTTGCCAAAGAAGAAAAATCCTGTTTTGTAGAGTGGATTGATTTATATTATGACTGTGAGCTTACGCGACAAGGCGTAACCTTGGTTGATACTCCGGGGGCTGATTCCATTAATGCTCGTCATACCGGTGTGGCTTTTGACTATATTAAAAATTCTGATGCCATTTTATTTGTAACGTATTATAATCATGCTTTCTCAAAGGCCGACCAAGAATTTTTAATTCAATTAGGACGGGTTAAGGATTCCTTCCAATTAGATAAGATGTTTTTTATTATTAATGCGATTGATTTGGCTGATAATGAAGAAGAAAAAAATAATGTAGTAGATTATGTTAAAGAGAACTTAATAAAATACGGTGTGAGAAATCCGAATTTATATCCATTATCGAGTCTGGCGGCATTGCAGGAAAAAACTGAAAGTTTGTCCTTGTTATCAGGCATGAAGGACTTTGAACAGGCCTTTTATAATTTTATTAATAATGACTTAGCCAATATTGCAGTGAGAGCAGCTGATAATGAACTGGTAAGAGTTCACAATTTGCTTACGGGTTTAGTAGCTAATATTAATGAAGATGAAGTCGCAAAACAGCAGAAACGTCAAGGTTTTAAGCAGGAACAAGTTGTTATCAAAAACATCATTGCACAACAAGTTGTTGATAATATATTGACTGATTTAGGACAAGAAAATAAAGAGTTAATTTATTATATTAAGCAAAGAGTGTTTTTGCGCTTTAATGATTTCTTTAAAAATGCCTTTAATCCTAGTGTTTTAAAAGATGATGGACGAAATTTGCCAAAAGTATTACAAAGTTCGTTAAGTGAGCTAATTGAGCAACTAGGCTTTGATTTGGCACAAGAATTGAGAGCTTTGACGGTTCGGCTGGAGGTTTTTGCTGAGAAAATATTATGGCAACAACAAGAACGGATTGCCCAATCTGTTTTGGCAGTAAATCGTAACTTAGCTTTTGCGCAGTTTCAATTTAAGGCTGAACAAAGCTTGGATTTTGTTAGTGCGTTTCAAGAGCTGGATTTAAAGATGTTTAACAAGACCCTAACCTTATTTAAAAATCCTAAAGATTTCTTTGAAAAAAACGAAAGTAAAATCATGAGAACAGAGCTAGCTAATAGCTTGAGTGGATTAGCTGATGATTATTTAAAGCATGAACAAGCTAGAGTTGAGACCTTATATCAAGAAATTTTACGGCAAAATTTTGCCAGATTATTGCAAGATCTTACTGAAGAGAGTAATGATTTTTATTATGGTTTATTGGAAACATTAGATGGTGGTGTAGCGCCGGAAGAACTATTAATGATAACAAACAAGATAGAACAAATCATAGGCTAATATAACAAAAACTCCTGGAAACAGGAGTTTTTGTTATATTATAGAAGTTGTCTAAGTATGATTAACTGTTAGGAGTGGTGAGGTTGAGTTTTGATAAGAAAGCAAAAGACTGGGATGATAATAGACGTATTCAAAGGTCGAAAGTGATAGCTGAGAAAATAATAGATTATGTTAATTTACAGGAAAATTTTAGTGGACTGGAGTTTGGCTGTGGTACGGGGTTAATTAGTTTAAATTTATATGATAAGCTTGATAAAATAACTTGTATCGACACTTCTTCCGGGATGATTAAGCAATTGGAGGATAAGGTTGCCGAACATAATTTGGATAAGATAACGGTAACACAGCTAAATATTAATGATGATCATGATTTAAAGAGTGAATATGATATTATTTATAGTTCAATGTCACTACACCATGTTACTTCCTTAGAGGAAACCTTGCAAAATTTTTATGATTTATTACAAGACGGTGGTCAACTCTGTATTGTTGATTTGGATAAGGAAGATGGTAGTTTTCATTCGCAAGAAAGTAATTTTTTAGGATATAATGGTTTTGAACAAAAGGAGTTAAGTCAGTTGCTAGAGCAAGTAGGGTTTAATAATGTTATATCTGAGACCTTTTATAATGATGAAAGAAGTATTGGCAATAGAAATATTGAGTATTCATTATTTATTATGAAGGCACAAAAATAAAATTTATTGCCTGCTAATCATAACTGGAATATAATTATTGATAAGTAAATAAAAGGGGGTATTTTTGTGGGTTGGTATTTGGAGCTAAATGGTAAACAACTTGGGCCAATGAATTTGGATCAGGCTAAAGAACATGTTAAAACTAATCCTAACGGTTTTGTGTGGCGTGAGGGATATTTAGAATGGGTTCCAATAGAAGATGTTGCGGAGTTACAAGTTAAATCTGCAGTAGGCGGACCACCACCGCGCGTAGCTAATAGACCTACTAATTCCAAAAACTCTGATGAAGTTGATTATAAAGTTTTTGGGGCGGAAATGCAGTTTGTAGAAATTGAACTTGATCCCGGTGAAAGTGTAGTTGCTGAAGCAGGGGCTATGATGTATAAAGATAGTAGCATTGAAATGGATACAATCTTTGGTGATGGTTCAGCAAAAAGTCAACAAGGTGGCTTTATGGACAAGTTAATGGGGGCAGGTAAGCGCTTGCTAACCGGTGAAAGTTTATTTATGACTGTCTTTACGCATAAAGGTTATAATAAAGCAAAAGCTGCGTTTGGAGCGCCATATCCCGGCAATATTATTCCGGTCAATTTAGCGGAAATGGGCGGAACAATTATTTGTCAAAAAGATAGCTTTTTATGTGCGGCTAAAGGTGTTTCGGTAGGAATCTATTTACAAAAGAAAATTCTTACAGGCCTATTCGGTGGTGAAGGATTCATCATGCAAAAACTAGAGGGTGATGGTATGGCCTTTATGCATGCGGGCGGTACTATTGTGGAAAGAGTTTTAAATCCCGGTGAAGTTTTACATGTTGATACTGGTTGTGTTGTGGCGTTTGAACCTAGTGTTCAATTTGATATTCAACAAGCGGGGAATATTAAGTCAGCTTTATTGGGCGGTGAAGGTTTGTTCTTTGCGGTATTGCAAGGACCGGGTAAAGTTTGGTTACAATCTTTACCGTTTTCTCGTTTGGCAGGTAGGATGCTGGCAGCGGCTCCGCAACAAGGTGGTAGTAGAGAAGAAGGCAGTATTTTAGGAAAAAGTGTGCTAGGTGCTGGAGTATTAGGAGGACTAGGTGGATTTCTTGGTGGCGATGATGAATAGTTAATAAAAAACTTCTGCTAAATAAAAAATAAGTATTTAGCAGAAGTTTTTTCTTTAAGAGTTATTATCGAAAGATTCAATGATTGATAGGATGATGGCTGTGGGACAAGAAAAGATAACACTACGCTTTACAGAAGCATATTTATTTAGTGATGGTTATACCAAAGTTAAAGTTAAAACAGACTGGGGCTGTATTGATAATAAGGGCAAAGTGATAGTGCCGATTATGTATGAAGAGGTCAAAGTTTTTAAAAACACGGGGTTTGCTGTTAAATTAAATAGCTATTGGGGGTTATATAATACTACTGGAACGCTAGTAACGCCGATAGAATATGATGATTTAAAATTTATTGATAATCTTATTCTTGCTGAGAAAAATGGTAAATGGCTTTATTTGGATGAAAATGGGAGTCCTTTGTTTGGTGAAACTTATGATAAAATAGAATACTTTAGCGAAGATTTAGCACCGGTTAAACAGGGGGCGTACTGGGGTTTTATAAACCGAGAGGGCAAAGTGGTTATTGATTTTGTTTATGATTATGCTTATAATTTTGCTTATGGTTTGGCTACGGTAAAGAAAAATGATTTTTGGGGGATTATCAATAAAGCCGGTGCGGTCGTTGTTCCGTTTAGTTATAAGAGTGATTTTATAATTCCGTTTAATCATAAAATGATTTCCGTTTATGAAGACAATAAACATTTTTTTATCAATGTTGAAAATAATCTTAAATATGAGCAATATGATAATTGTAAAAAGGTTTTTGAGAACTTAGCGGCCGTTTCTTCCGCTGGTAAATGGGGCTTTATTAATATTGATGGTGAAGAAGTTATTAAATGTCAATATGATGAGGTTAGCTTTTTTAATCAAGGGCTAGCGAGCGTGTTAAAAGATAATTATTGGCAACTTATTCATCCTGACGGTAGTTTGCTAAATAGTGAAAAATATGATGAAATTGGTGTAGTCTGCAACCAATTAATCGCTGTTGCAAAAAATGGTAAATTTGGCTATGTTAATTTGCAGGGTGATACTGTTATTGACCTTAACTATGACTATGATAGAGGGTTCATTAAGCAGCGGGAGTTTAGGGATAAGCTGATGATTGTTGCTTGCAATAATAAATATGGAATTATTAATCAATCTGGCGCCGTGATAGTAGATTTTAAGTATGATGAATTGAAAAATTACAAAGATGGACTGGTTGCCTTTTTACAAAATAATTTATGGGGGCTAATGACAATAAATGGCGAAATGATTTGTCAGCCACAATATTTAAATATTGGTAGTTTTCAGCAGGGAATCGCAAAATTTGCCAAGCCACAAGGTGAAGGCTATCTTAATATGCAGGGAATAGAAATTACAAAGCAGCACTTTGACTATGTTTTTAATTTTGCAGAAAATTATGGGATGGTCGAACTTGACGGCAAGTTTGGGTTTGTTGATAATAATGGAGAAATTAGCAGCTGGAGTATTGATCAAAGCGTAACATCAGCAGAGTTTGATGTTGAAAATAATGTAATTAGCATTGACTTATTACAATGTAGTTTTGACTATGTTTATAATTTTAGTGAGGGCTTGGCGGCGGTTTGCAAAGATAACAAATGGGGCTTTATTGATGAGCGCCATAACTTTATTGTGAGACCAATATATGAGGCCGTAGAACCATTTAAAGATAATTACGCTAAAATCAAGGTGGGACAATATTATGGCGTTATTAATAAAAGTGGTAAGGAAATTATAAAACCACAGTATCAAGATATTGTTCAAGGATCCGAAACAAGTTTATTTGCAGATGGTTTGATTTTAGTAAAAAGTGCAGAGGGTTATGGGTTCATTAATGAACAGGGAAAAACAATTATTCCTTGTCATTATCACGATGCCAATGTTTTTTTTGAAGGTTTGGCAGCGGTACGGCGCGATAAATTATGGGGTTTTATCAATTCACAAGGTCATATGATTATTTTTCCAGCCTATCAAACAAACTATAATTTCAAACTGAAATTCTCAGAAGGGCTAGCGGCTGTTAAAAAAGAAGACAAATACGGCTATATTAACAGTAATGGTGCAATAATAATAGCCTTTAAGTATCTGGGAGCGGAGCCGTTTTATTATGGAAAAGCTGCAGTTAAGGTCGAAAATCGTTGGGGTTTTATCAATGCCTTGGGCGAAGAATTAGTGCTGCCTAAATATTCTGAGGTCAGAAATTTCGATGCTAATAATACGGCGATAATCAGAAATAACGAAGCCTATGGTTTATTAGACTGTAATGGAGTTGAGCTGGTTAAACCGCAATATGATTATATCGGTAACTTTTCGGAGGGGTTTGCGACAGTAAGCATTAACAAAAAAAGTACCTTTATTGATGCCAGTGGTACTGTAGTTTTTGAAAAAAATTTCGATAGTGCATACAGTTTTCGAGAGGGGCTTTGTTGCGTCAAAAAAAATAATAAATGGGGCGTTATTAATGAAAATGGTCAAATGTTGACAGATTATAGTTATGATAATATTAGAAATTGTCATGAAGGCTTGATTGCGGTTTGTAAAAATAAAAAATGGGGTTATTTAAATAAATATGGTGAAGAAATTATCAAGTTGCGGTTTGATACAGTTTATGATTTCCAAGAAGGGTTGGCCCCGGTTGTAATAGATGATAAATGGGGTTTTATTGATCAAGAGGGCAATATCTTACGATAAAAATAGTAGTTTAAACAATTTGTTTAAACTACTATTTTTATGCACAATTCAATTTTAGCGACCCATTTTCAATGATTTTAATTAAACTATATACCACTAATGGATCGAACTGTGTATTAACACAACGATTGGCTTCGCTCAAGGCCTCGTTAATACTTAGTGCTTGCTTGTAGCTGCGCTTACTAATCATTGCATCAAAAGAATCAGCTAACGCTACAATTTTCGCACCGATGGAAATTTCGTGGCTTTTCAATTGGTCGGGATAGCCTGTACCATCAAATTTTTCATGATGATGTCGTACTATTTCTGCAATAGAGGAAAAATGTGAAATTTTATTAACAATTTCAAAGCCTACTACAGGATGTTGTTTGATAATAGCAAATTCTTCAGCTGTTAATTTGCCGGGCTTGTTTAAAATATTGTCAGGTACGCCAATTTTACCAATGTCATGAAGATGGGCGGCAACGTGAATAATCTGTTGGTCTTTGACGCTAAGCCCTAAATCTTGGGCTAATAACATTGAAATTGTGGCGACTCTATCCGAATGGCCACAGGTATAAGAGCTTTTTGCATCCAAAGCCGTTGATAAAGCGTCGACAATTTCGTGAAAATCATGGAACTTTATATAATCAAAATCAGTCAAGTTATCAAATCCTTTAAAAAATATAATTATTTACATGAAAATGAAAATCATTATCACATAAATAATTATATTTTGCGACCAGATAATAGTCAAGTTTAATTAAGTAGAGCAATAGTACTATCTTAACTTGATAAATTATATTAATAATTAACTAAATATTGCAGGAATTTTCTCAAAAAAAAATAATAAATAACTTGTGATAATATTTTAATTATTAAGGTAACCGTAATATATAAAATGCTAGATAAAAGGTCGTGAAGTTGTGGAGATTATAAAAAATCAATTTAGGCTATTTACTGCTAAAAGTGAAGATGGATATTGTTTTCAGCGTATTTTATTAGATGAAAATAATCTGCCTTATGATTACCAGATTATTTCAGTTAATGAGGCTCTACTTAAGATTTTTCAAAAGAATAAAGATCATTTTATTGGTCGTAGAATAACTGATCAGTTGTTATTTTCGGCAGAGTTTAGCAATCAATTAGCAAAACTTTATAGTAATGTAAGTATCAGTAAAAATACGGAAAGTAAAGAGATTTATTATAAAGAACTGAAAAAAATGATTTTAGTAACAGTTTTTTATATGGGCAAAAACAGCTGTGTTACAAGGTTTTCGAATGTTTCTGAAGAGAAAATTGTGGAGAAGAGTTTTACTGAGATTTTCAATTATAATCCAGAGTTTTTGGTAATTACTGATGAAAAGTTTAAAATTGTAAAAGTTAATAAAACTTTTGAGCAGATTGCGGGAAATAATCTGGAGGTAATACTCTATAATGGCTTTTTAAAATTCATCCATATTGAGGATATTGCAGAGACTTTAAATAGTTTGACGAAAGTTAATGACGTCAATCCGATGGTTACTTTTTGTAATAAATTAAGAAAAAATAATAATACCTATATTGAAGTTGAATGGTGGTGTATGCTCAATAAAGGTTATATCTATTTGTCAGGCCGCGATGTTACGGCCGAAAAAGTAATGAAACGGAAAATCGAACAAGCAAACAAAGAGCTATTAATGTTAAATGAACAGCTTAAAGAAGAAAATGAAAAACTGCTTAAGTCCGCCATAAAAGATGAGTTAACTGGTATTTACAACAGAAAGTTTTTTGAAAAAAGAGTAGTTGAAGAGATGGAAATAGCAGATAGAGCTAATGAGCATATTTCTTTAATAATTTTTGATTTGGATCGCTTTAAATTGGTTAATGATAATTTTGGACATCAATTTGGCGATGAAGTTTTAAAGAGAACTACTCAAATTGCCGGAGATTTAATTAGAAAAACCGATTTTTTAAATAGAGTCGGGGGTGAAGAATTTGCGATAATTTTACCTAATACTAATAAAGCACAAGCGGTTTTTGTGGCAGAAAAAGTCAGAAAAGCTTTAGAGGATAATAAACATTTTAAAGTAGGACAAGTTACAGGAAGTTTCGGCGTGGCAGAGCGGATGAAAGCAGAGTCTTTACGTAGTTGGTATAAACGAGCTGATAATGCTCTATATCAAGCTAAAAATACCGGAAGAAATAGGGTGGTGGATAGCGATAAAATTGATATCCCGTTAGTTTCACTACAAGTACAGTGGCGTCAGGAATGGAATTGCGGAAATGATGAAATTGATGAGCAACATGATAAAATTTTACAAATTGCTAATGATTTGATTACAAAAATTTATGCTGGAGCTTCTCATAATGAGTGTATGGATATGATTAAGCTATTTTTAGAGTACGCGGTTAACCATTTTGCCACTGAAGAGCGTATTTTGATGGAAATTGAATATGATGGTTTAATAGCGCACATTAAAAAACATGAATATCTCACTAACAAAGCAATTTATCTAAAGGAATGTTATGAGAAAAAAGAATTGCAACCAGCGGCTTTTTTATCTTTCATTATTGATGAAGTTGTAGTGGAGCATCTAACGAAAGAAGATACTAAATTTTTTGCCTTGTTAAAACAGTCCTAATAGTATTGTTGGGAAAATAACGAAAAATTAACAATTTAAAACAAGGATAAAAAAAGTTTCTGTCGAAATAGTCAATAAATGATGTTGCTGCGAGAGATACAGAAAGCACAGTGTCAAATTATTGTTTCATTGACCTTAAGTAATAACTAAAAGGGAGTGTATTTATGAATAATTTGATTTGTCAGGCTATTAATAATAAGTCGATAATTGTGTTTGACTATAACGGTATTAAGTGTACGGTAGAGCCACACTGTTGTGGCACTAATACAGATGGGCAAGAAGTAATTTATGGTTATCAATTAAATATTGAGCCTAATAAATGGGCTATTTTTGAGCTGAATAAAATTTCCGGATTAGGGCTATATGGTCAGTACTTTTCCAGAGCGCGTGATGGCTTTAATCCAGATAAAATTGGTTTTACCAATATTATCTGCAAAATAAAATACTAATTTAAAACTAAATAACATGGTTGATGAGACAGTGCCATCCACAGGATTTTTTAAAGACAGAAAATATTATGTAAAGGTCAATATTTTCTGTTTTTTGGTATCAGATAATGAAAAATAAATTTGTTTAAAATAAAGCAGGAAATAAGAAAAAACTGACGAATAATAACTAATAGATTATAATTATTAATTAGTTCAAAACATAAAGGAGTTGTATTTTATGAAAAAATTATTTAAGTGTACAGTTTGCAGTTTCATTTGGGAAGGAGAACAAGCACCGGATGTCTGTCCTAAATGTGGCCAGCCACATGATAAATATGTTGAGCTTAGCCAAGAAATTATTGATAAAGTATATCAATCAGAAGAAACTAATGACATCCATATGAAAATTATTTCTTTAATGAATGAAGCGATTGAATTAGCGAAAAAAGGTGTTGAAATTAATTTAGATCCACCATGTGTAAGTGGTTTTAATAAAACTATTAATGAATGCTATATCCTTAAACAAATAGCTAAAGCTGAAATGGAAAATCATATCGGCAAAGGTAAATGGTAATTTAAAATATCAATATAAAGCTCCGGCTAATTAGTGTATGCTAATAGCCGGAGCTTTACTATACTTGAAGATAATGCAAAATAAGATATAATTAAGTTAAAAAAGCAAGGATTTTATATGTTGAAAAAACTATCTTTAATGATGATTTTTGTTGTGATTTTTAGTGGTGCAATGTTTTTTGGTTATAATCAAGGCAGTGAGCCGGAACCAATAGACAAAAAGGTTGAAGCGATAAAAACATTAGAAGTTATTGGCTATGAATTAGTGCAAAAATATCAAAATATTGGCGTTAATAGTGTGGAGTTTTCGGTGTATAATAAAGATATAGAAGTTATGGTGAGTAGCAAAAGTTTTATTGCTAAAGCTGATTTTAAAAAAGTTGCGACAGAAATGGCAGAACAAATCAGAGTTGAACGAAAAATTGATGCTAAACTTAAGTTTGAATTTAACATTAATACCGCAGAGCAAAATATTATCTACAGTGGTATGTTTTAAAATATGACAAGATAGTGGAGGATTATTATAATATGAAAATTGATTATCATATGCATTTTGAATATGGCAGTTATGACTTAGAGTGGGTACAAGGTTTTTTTGAAAGTGCGAAAAAAAATGGTGTTAGTGAAATCGGCATTTCTGAACACAGCCATGGTTTTATTGAGTTTAAAGACTTATATTATGAAGAATTGATTTTAGATGATAGTGTTGTGGGAAGTTATCAGGCAAAGTGGTTAGAAAAAAACAAGTTTAAATATAGTTTGAAAGATTATTTTAAATTTATGCAGATGTTAAAAGAGAAAGGTTATCCAGTAAAGATTGGCATTGAAATCTGCAATTTTAAAAATCAAGAAAAAGTTAAAGCTATAATTAAAGACTATGAGTTTGACTATATTATTGGCTCGGTTCATTTTTTAAATGGTTGGGGCTATGATTTTGCTGACATTAAGCAAGTGTGGAATGATTTTTCGCTACAAGATATTTATAAATGGTATGCCGAGGAAATTACCAATTTAGCACAATCCGGTCTATATGATGTTTTGGGGCATCCTTTTAATATCAGATTGTTTAAAAATATTCCGGAGTTTGATGTTAAGCCGATTTTAGAACAAGTGGCGACTGTTTTGAAAGAAGCTAATATGGTGATAGATATAAATACTGGAACCTTGTATCGTTATCCGATTGAAGAAATTTCCCCATACCCTGACTTTTTGCAGGTAGCGAAAAAATATGATTTACCAATTATAACATCATCTGATGCTCATAAGCCCGAAGATTGTGGGCGCTATATTGATGAAGCTATTGACTATGCTAAAACTTTTGGTTATGATAGTAGCATTATTTTTACTAACAGACAACGTAGTATCAATAAGTTTTAAGATAGTTTATATAAACTTAATTATGAAAAATAAAAGGTAATTACAAGTAAATGTTGAATTTTATACAATAATATATAAAAAAATGAGGTGTTAATATGCATGAATTTAAAAACATATTAGTTCCCGTTGATGGCTCTGAGGTTTCTAGTCGAGCTGTTGATAAGGCGGTGGCATTAGCTAAAATTAGTGGTGGTGTTGTTGACTTTATTTATGTGGCCAATATAACCAGTATGACCGGAGGTGTGCAAATCACTAATAATATGAATTTGCCGCCAGAAGTGTTGGAAAATATTAAAGCGGCCGGCAATAAAGCACTCGATAATGAATTAGCGAAAGTTCCGCCTTATGTTAAAACCAGACGCTTCTGTGAAGTCGGTGTTCCGGCAAAAGTGATTTTGGATTTTGCGACCGATAATAAAAGCGATATTATTATCATTGGGTCGCGCGGATTAAGTGCTGTTAATGCGATGATTTTAGGTAGTGTCAGCCAAGCTGTTTTAGAAAATGCTAAATGTCCGGTTATGATAGTAAAATAACACAAAAAAATAGCAAGGTTCTGTATAACAGAACCTTGCTATTTAATTAACGTGCGTTATGCGATCGCGTAATTCATCTTGCTTGGCATCATTGAAATTATGTTCTTCACTTAAATAACCGGTAATACGACGGATACGTTTGATTGGTGAAGCTGCATAAGATTTAATAATGATTTCATCGTTTTCTAAAGTTAAATTTACTTCTGCCAACTTTTTACCAATGTTAGAATAAAGAACCTTTTCTTCGGCTATGATAGCCTCAACTTCTTCCTGAGAAATAGCAGGATCAGCAATTATTTTTATCATGATATCACCCCTGTTTGTTATTTACATAAATTATTATACTTTAGCATTAAAAAAAGTACAAAACTATAAAATTATCACTTATGTCTAAAATCAGAAAATACTATATATGTGGTCTGCTTAGGTGCTTAAATCACAATATCTTGTGCTTTTACAGCCTGCGAAGCTATATTTCATCTACATTTAGTTTTTAAAGGAAAATTATTTTCAATTAATAATAATATAAAATTAAAAATTATCTGCTGAAAGGACTATTTTCTAGGATTGATGATGAGCAGATAAGGGCTGTTTTACAATAGTACCTAATGTTTAAATAGTGTTTGAGAATGATTTGATAGGTAAGGGGTAAGTTGATTTTTTTTAATAAATAAGATATCATAAAGTTGTTTTTGTTTTAAAGATTGCGTCTGTAGCTCAGGTGGATAGAGCGGTGGTTTCCTAAACCATGTGCCGGTGGTTCGAGTCCGCCCAGGCGCACCAGTAAAAAATAACCCTTCCAAGTTATAACCTTGGAAGGGTTTTGCTTTTAAAATACTATAGCTTGTTTTTCAAAGAAAAACCCTCAGCGATAATAAGCTGAGGGTTTCAGATTATACAAGTTAGGCTAATAAATCAACGCTAGAGCCTTTAATTTGGGAAACGGCATCTTTTAACACTGTTCCGGAACTATCGTTAGCTATCATAATATTAAGCTTTGAACCGTCATTTGAAGTGCTTAGTATTGATTGAAAGGCATTGGTACTAAGACCGTTAGCATTATCGACCGAAGATAATAATGTTGCTTGCTGTGTACTAAGATTAGCCATTTTAGAACTTTCATTTAACTTTTGTAATTGTACAAAATTGTCACTGGATAACTTAGTAGCATTGAAAGTAGTGAGAGATGAATAAAGATTATTAATGGAATTATTAGAAGGATTGTTAGTGCCGTTTATTAGTGCAACTAAGCTGTCGGAAAGTTCATAGGCAAGACTAGTTTTAGTATAATTATTATCATTCTTAGAGGCTGAATTTTCTTTATTGCTAGCACTAGTATTGGAAGATAATTTATAACTAAGCAAGTTATTGCTAATATTTTTAATGTTGGACATAATATCGACCTCCTATTATACAAGATTCCTTATAAGATAATTATAACACTTTTAGCGAAAAGATAAAGATTTTCAGTGATGATCATATTTATCGTTGTTAGTTTTTAGATAAAATATATTCATTGTATAAACTACCATAAAATGGTAAAATAATAGATAAAGGTAGGAGCATAGTTGAGGAGTTCTTAGTATGAGTTTGCGTAAGAAAACAATAATCTTATTTACTGCTATTATCTCATTTATCTGTCTTATCATTGCAATTATTACAATAACTAATGTTAGAAGTAGTTTTGAAACTGCAATTACGGAGAAAATTGAAAGTGACAATAAAAGTAGTTTTGAATTATTGAACTTGAAATACCCTGGGAATTGGCGGTTGCAAAATGGTGTGTTGTATAAAGGGACTATTAAAATTAATGATAATAATGAAATTGTAGATTGGCTTAAAGACTTGACGAAAGATCAAATAACTATTTTTGCACAGGATACTAGAATAGCAACAACTGTTGAAAGAGATGGTAAAAGGGCGGTTGGCACTAAGGCGGCCGAAAATGTGATAAATGAAGTGTTAACAAGGCATAAGAGCTATATTGGTAACGCTAATGTTTTGGGAGTTAATCATAAGGCAATGTATCTTCCGCTAAAAGATGTTCAGGGGAATACTGTGGGGATGTTTTTTGTGGGAGTATCAAAAGAAAGTGCCGAAGGTTTAGAAAAATTATTAATAATATGTTTTTTCTTAGCAATAATTTTTGGGTTTATTATTGCTGTGCTTATCAGTAATAAAATTGTTGTGATTATTAAGAATATTATTGCCGTTACCGAAAAAATTGCACAGGGCGATTTAACAGTGTTGATTAAAACTAAACGTAAAGATGAATTTGGACAGTTGTCAAATGCTGTTGATAAAATGACTGAAAATACAAAAAATATTATTGCTAATATTAATGAGGCTACTGCCAGATTGGCTATTGGGACTAAAAAAATTTCACAAGTTAGTAACTCTTTGTCAAAGGGTACAACCGAACAAGCTGGAGCAGTAGAGGAACTAACTGCTACAATTGGTGGAATATTGGAACAAACTAAGAATAATGCGGAAAATGCGATAAATTCAGCTGAAGCCGCTAAAGAAGCTGAAGTGTTAAGTGCTGAGGCGAAGGGCTTGCACGAAGTGGCGAGCAAGTTTAAATTGAAATAACTTTAACTTTTTTTACCAAAAAATCGATATAATATGTGAAAATGATATTATAGGCGGTGTTAGTTATGATTGAAAAAGTAGGTGGGATAGCTAGGATAAATAGAATTAGTCGGGCTAATCAAGAAAGTCCCTACAAAAAAGAAGATAAAGATGATAAAGAGAAAAAGAAAAAAACAAATTTTTCGAAAAAATTACAAGAGCAACTGAAAGAAGAAGCTTATGATCTTGATATAAAATAATTATTGCTAAAATTTTTGTAATTAGTATAATAAGAGCTGTCCGGTATGGAGGGCTCTTATTATGTTTAATGTTGGTGATAAAATGACAGATGAAGAATATATGGATATTGCATTGGGTGAGGCAAAAAAAGCTTATGAATTGGGTGAAATTCCGATTGGTGCCGTTTTGGTTGTCGGTAATGAGATAATAGCGAAAGGCCATAATTTGCGTGAATTAGAACATGATGCTACGGCGCATGCGGAGATGGTAGTAATAAAAAAAGCTTGTGACAAACTTAAAAAATGGCGGTTAACCGGTGCGACTTTATATGTAACGATAGAACCTTGTCCAATGTGTGCCGGAGCAATAGTGATGAGTAGGTTAGAACGCTTGGTATATGGTAGTCCTGATTATAAAGCTGGTGGAGTTGAATCAATCTTTAATATTGTGCAAAACCAAGCTTTAAATCATCAAGTAACTGTTACTGCTGGTGTTAAAGCGGAAGAATGTAGTAATATGATGAAAAGTTTTTTCAAAGAACGGCGGAAAAAGAAGAAGGCTGATTTGACAGCGCTTAATTAGTTGTGATAACATTATTGAGTATCTTAATAAGAACTGGAGAGGTGTCCGAGTGGTCGAAGGTGCTTGACTCGAAATCAAGTGTCCTGTCAAAGGGACCGTGGGTTCGAATCCCACCCTCTCCGCCAGTAAAATCAAGGCTTCTAGCATTTTTGCTAGAAGCTTTTTTGATGTCTAAAAATATAAAAAAAGCGAATTTGAACACATTTTGAACACAAATGATTTTTTGAGTTGATTAAAAAGAAATATTGATTAAGGTTTTTGACATAGGTGTTGTTTTATTTTTTTGCTAGGTGTAAATTATTTTTGCTAATCTTTGTAGCAAGATATTTAATAAATTACCCTGTAACCAATTTAGGTTACAGGGTAATTTGCTTTGCTAAGGATATAATCAGTAACTGCTTGACGAGGTATTTTCCAAACACGGTTTATTCTAAAGGCTTTTAACTCTCCAGTTGATAGTAATTTGTAGGCAGTATTTTTACCTACCATTAAAACTTCACAAAGCTCTTCTACAGTTATAAGTTGATTTACTTCATTATTCATGATTAAGCTCCTCCAATAAGATAAAGTCCGTATAATGGTGTAAAAAGAAACTTCAAATAAAAATGAGCCAAAATGCTCGTCCTCGGTTAAAATATAAGTACCACACAAATACCTAACTGAGGAGATGAACAAAATGGCTCAATTA
>JAGPMH010000034.1 GCA_018052945.1 Negativicutes bacterium
TTGCCGAAATATTCAAAGCAGCCGACGAGGCGATGTACCGACAAAAACAATTATATAAAAATAGCTTATAAAAAAAGATAGTCTTTGATAGGTTTTAAACCCTATCAAAGACTATCTTTTTATTTTTTAGTAATTTGTTGCTCTAACTTGAAAATGCGCTTGCGGATGATCACAAACCGGACAAATTACCGGAGCAGTTTTACCGCTATGAATATGTCCACAATTAGCACAATGCCATTCTACTTTATCTTCTTTGGCGAAAACTTTTTCTGTATTTAAGTTTTCTAGCAATTTTAAGTATCTTTCTTCATGTTCTTTCTCAATTTTACCAACACCCTCAAATAACGCTGCAATTTTATCAAAACCCTCGGCTCTAGCATCTTTAGCAAATTGAGCATACATATCAGTCCACTCATAATTTTCACCCAAAGCCGCATCTTTTAAATTTTCGGCAGTCGAAGGAATTCCTTCATGCAATAATTTAAACCAAATTTTAGCATGTTCTTTCTCATTAGCTGCTGTTTCTTCAAAAATTGCAGCAATTTGATTAAAGCCTTCTTTTTTTGCTTTAGCAGCATAATAAGTATATTTATTGCGAGCTTGAGATTCCCCCGCAAATGCTGTTTGTAAATTTTGTTCTGTTTTTGTTCCTTTTAAATTCATCATTCCAACTCCTTAATTAAATTTTATAATTAATAATAATTATCCGTTAGTTATTATTATAGTTGTTATTTTTATTTTGTCAAGCTTTCCTTAAGCTTTTACTTTTAGAAAAATTAAGAGGTATCATCCTTGCTACCTCACAACTTAACTAGCCGTAACTGCTTTCGGACCTCTCGATAAAGCAATTTTTCCGGTTCTAACAATTTCAATTATCTCATATTCTGATAAAACTTCACATAAGGCATCAATTTTATTTTCTTCGCCGGTTAATTCGATGACCATGGTCTCTCTATTAACATCAACTATTTTTGCCCTGAAAATTTCAACGATATTAACGATATCTGAGCGTGTTGCTGGATTTGCTTTTACTTTAATTAGTACTAACTCTCTTTGAATTGAGTCAACGGTTGTTAAATTAACAATTTTAATAACATCAATTAATTTTGATAATTGATTGATAACCTGATCTAATTGAAATTCATCATCAACATCTACAACAATATTTATCCTAGTAATATCAGGTTCTTCCGAATGTCCGGCGGCAATACTTTCAATATTAAACGCCCGCCGGCTGATCAAGCCGGCAATATGTGTTAAAACACCAGGTTTATTATCTACTAACACAGCTAAGGTGTATTTCATTTTTCATCCCCCAATATCATTTGGTTCAATCTTCCACCGGCCGGTACCATCGGCAATACATTTTCCGCCGTCGGCAAACAAACATCGACTAACGCCGGTGCTTCAACTGCTAGCGCCTCTTTTAAGATATTGCGTAAGTCTTGTTTATTTTCAATGCGATAGCCCACTACGCCCATCGCTTCCGCTAATTTCACAAAATCAGTATTACCATAAACACTCGAGTGTGAATATCTTTCGCCATAAAACATTCTTTGCCATTGTGTAACCATCCCCAACACGCGGTTATTCATAACAACTACTTTTACATTAATACCACAGTCACTGGCAGTTGCTAGCTCCTGGCAATTCATCATAATACTGCCATCACCGGAAATGAGCACTACCTGCTTGGTCGGATTGGCAATTTTAGCGCCCAGTGCCGCGGGCAGACCATAGCCCATCGTCCCTAAGCCCCCGGAAGTTAAAAAGGTGCGTGGTTTTCGAAACTTATAAAACTGGGCTGTCCACATTTGATGTTGCCCCACATCAGTAACAATGATGGTATTTTCATCAGATAGTTCACTAATTATTTCAATAACTTCTTGTGGCATCACACAGTCCGCACATTTATCATAACTAAGCGGTTGCTCACTTTTCCATTGAAGCGTTTGTTTTAACCATAAATCTACCTGTTCTTGCCAGCCCACACTACATTTAACCATTTTTTCACAAAGAAGTGGTAAGGACCATCTTAAATCACCCACTACTTTATAATCTGCAATAACGTTTTTATTTATCTCCGCCGGATCAATATCAAAATGCACTACTTTCGCCGCCGGAGCAAATTCTTTTACTAAACCAGTAACTCGGTCATCAAAGCGTACCCCAATGCCAATTAGCATATCACAATGGGTTGCCGCCATATTAGCCGCATAAGTGCCATGCATCCCCACCATCCCCAAAAAATTATTGTGGCTGTTTTCGATGCTACCAAGCCCCATCAAACTGCTAATCACCGGAATATTAGTTTTTGAGATTAACTCTTTGATTTTTTCTTGCATTTCCGCAATAATGACACCACCACCAATAAACAGCAATGGCTTTTTCGCTTTATCTAAAGCTTCCAAAAAAACGTCAATATCAGTTTCAGTGCCGATACACTCACCATTATAACCTTTTAACTTAACCGTTTTAGGATAAACAAAATCAAGCTCCATATTAAAAACATCACGCGGAATATCCACCACTACCGGCCCTGGTCGACCGGTTTTTGCAATATAAAACGCTTCTTTTAAAACTCTTGGTAAATCTTCAACTTTTTTCACCAAAAAATTATGTTTTGTTATCGGTCTAGTAATACCGCAAATATCTGCTTCCTGAAATGAATCTTTACCAATTAAACCGACCCCTACCTGTCCCGTTATTGCAACTAACGGAATTGAATCCATATAAGCAGTAGCAATTCCCGTTACCAAGTTCGTCGCTCCTGGTCCAGAAGTCGCAATGCAAACACCAACTTTACCGGATGATCTGGCATAACCATCGGCAGCATGTACCGCCCCTTGCTCATGCCTCGTCAAAATATGTGGAAATTGTGCCTTATACAGCGCATCATATAGTGGCAATACCTGTCCACCGGGATAACCAAAGACAATTTCTACACCTTCATTTTTCAAACACTCTATTACAGCCTGGGCTCCATCGATTTTCAATTTAGCCCCCCCTTTACACATCATCTCTTTTTCATAATATTATAATACAAATTGTATACTCCTGCCAACTAATGTTTTGTCTGAAAAGTACAATGTCTATTTTACCGTCAGCATTTTTCAAGTTTTTTATCACAAAATAGTATAAAGCACGAAAATAACTAGTTACTTTAAATCTGCTTTAATAAAATAACTGTCTTTTCGTGCTTCATTAGCAAGAACTTTTTAAATGCTATTGTCTGTTATAGTATTGAACCAGCTCTTTTATTTTTAGTGCTAAATCAGCTGACAAACAGTCAGCTTGCACCTGCCACTGCCAATTAGCCTCCACCGATCCCGGTAAATTCATTCTCGCCGAGCTATCTAAATTTAGCCAGTCTTGTAATGGTATTATTGCAAACTTCGCTCTACTGCCATAAGCAAATTCTAATAAAAGATCACTCTCTGCACAGTTTTTTCTGACCTTAGTGCGTAAATATTTTATAATTTGCGTTTTCTTAGCTTCAGGCAAATCCTGACTCAGCCAACCGGATATAGTGTTATTATCATGTGTTCCAGTATAAATAATACTGTTATGGTCACAAGTAAATTTAATTTCTTCATTTTCATCTATCATTAACGAAAACTGTAAAATATTCATCCCCGGAAAATCAAAATGATGTTTTAAGGCAATAACTTCATTCGTAATATTACCCAAATCTTCGGCAATAATATGCAAATCACCAAACTTAGCTCTAATTGCGGCAAATAATTCTTGTCCGGGTGCTTTAACCCACCTTCCTTTAACAGCATCCTTCTGCCCAAAAGGAACTTCCCAATATGCTTCAAACCCTCTAAAATGATCCACTCTAATCATATCCACCAAATTTAATAACGTTTTAAAGCGCTCTATCCACCATTGATAATCCGTCTTAGCTAGCACCTTCCAATCATAATGAGGATTACCCCATAACTGACCAGTTTCACTAAAATAATCCGGCGGTACTCCCGCCACCGTTAACGGACTGCCATCAGTCGCCAATTTAAATATTTTTTGATTAGCCCAGACATCTGCACTATTGTGCGATACAAAAATCGGCAAATCACCAATAATCTTTATTCCTTTACTGTTAGCATAGCGCTTTAGCTTCAGCCATTGTCTTTGGAAAAGGTATTGCGTAAATTTATAATAATTAATTTCATCCAATAATTCCGCTGTAGCTTGGGAAATAGCCACCGTCTCCCGTACTCTTAGCGCTGTTGGCCACTTATCCCAACTTTTAAAAGAGAATTTTTCACTGAGGGCCATAAATAACGCAAAATCATTTAGCCAAAAACTCTGTTGCTGACAAAACTCCTCATAATCTGTACTGCCTTTAAAATTAGTAAAGGCAACCTTTAAATACTTCCTACACACCGTTAGGCTATTACAACTTTGTGCTGCCGAAAATTCAGCTTTAAATTGATTTAATAGCGCCGGCGTTAATAGTTGTGAGGTCATTAATTCTTCAAAATCCAATAAATTAACATTACCCGCAAAAGCTGAGACTGATTGATAAGGCGACCCCACATTATCAGGAATATTTAGCGGTAAAATCTGCCACAAGCTTTGTCCGGCTTTTTCCAAAAAGTCTATAAACTCATATGCTGCCCTTCCCATAGTGCCTTGTCCATAAGCACTTGGTAAGGAGGTTGGATGCATCAAGATTCCCGCCTTTTTCTGATATTGTGGCGTAACATCTTGCAAAACAATAACACTTAAGGGCTCAACGATTATATTAACTTGACCAAAAGAAACACTATATTGACAAGAAGTTAACACATCTTCCATAATTCCAACACTGATTTCCGGTACTTCAAGCGTTAGCTCATACTTTTCACTTTTACTCCGATTAAAAATCACTATAAAAATGCCATTTTCTGCTGGTTGCCCAAAAACATCAATGCCTTGATTAATAACTCGGCTATAAATAAAAATATCATCTTCCGCTTGTAATATTTTAAAACTGCCGGTTCTTAAGGCCGGATTGGCGTTACGAACTGCAATTATTTGTTTATACCACTCCAATAATTTCTTATCTTCATTCCCCCAAATAAAACTGCCTCGATTATGCGGGTCCTTGTAACCTTGCATCCCTACTTCGTCACCATAATAAATACTAGGCACTCCCGGAAAAGTCATTTGCCACGTCGCTAATAGTTTCAGGCGCTGCATCGCCAACTTATATTGTTCTAATGGTAACTGATAATCCGCGATTTCTGTATCAGGCATAAATTCATTAATCTGGGCTTCCCCTAAAATAGTCATTATCCTAACTTCATCATGGCTCCCCACCAAATTCATCATCGCATAGAAGTTTTCCAGCGGATAATTTTCATATAAACTCAACACTAATCTTTGTGCTAACTTAGCATCACTATGTCCTAAAATAAAATCAATTAAAATTCGACGAAAAGGATAATTCATCACTGAATCAAGCTCATCGCCATTAAGATATTCTCTGATCTTGCCATAACTGGCTTTATGGGATGCATCTTCCCAAACTTCACCAATTAATACCGCTTCAGCATTTTCTTGCTTTAAGGTCTTGTAGAAATTTTTCAAAAATTGATCCGGGATCTCATCGACCACATCTAAACGCCAGCCTTTAATTCCTTGTGCCAGCCAGTATTTTAAAACGCTCTCATTGTTATTGATAATAAAATCTTGATACTGTAAATCCAACTCATTCACATTCGGTAATGTGTCAAATCCCCACCAACTTTGATATTTATCGGGATAATCTTCAAAACAGTACCAGCTATAATATGGTGACTTTTTACTTTGATAAGCTCCTAATGTCTCATAAGTCCCTTCTTTATTAAAATATTTGCTATCACTACCAGTATGAGAGAACACCCCATCTAAAAAAATAGCAATCCCTACTTTATTAGCTTCTTGGCATAACATTTTAAAAGTATTAAGATCACCCAACCACTCATCAATTTTATGATAATCTCCGGTATCATAACGATGATTACTCTGTGCTTCAAAGATAGGATTTAAATATATTACGCTAATTCCCAGCTCTTTAAGATATGGTAATTTAGCAATAATTCCGGCTAAGTTACCACCAAAAAAATCATAAGCAATAATATCTTTGGTTTTAACATCTTTAAAGTAAATAGGCTTACTCTGCCAACTACCATGAAGCAATCTATTTTTTTTATCAGTTAACATTAGCTTATTATCACGATAAAACCGATCCGGAAAAATTTGATAAATTATCGCATTTTTAAACCAAGTTGGCGTAGTAACGCCCTCTTGATAAATTGTTATCTGAAAGGACGGCGGTTCATGATTATACAAGCTACCTTCGCCACCTAAATTATCTTTATTGTTACCATAAAACAAAATATTTTCAGCTGTTTCAATGATAAAATAATACCAGATAATACCGTATTTTTCGCCAACAGGAATACTAGCTTCATAAACAGCCTCATCTTCCCTTAAAGTTGGTGCCGTCATATTAATAATTTGTGCACCTATCCCATCTTGCCATAAGCGCAATGTTACGGCTTTCACTGCTATTGATAATGAAATATCAATGCAAATTTTCACCGTCGTACTAGTTGCAACAGCACCGAATGGCTCTCGATATTTTAGTAGGTGCGAGTTATGCACTATTGGTTGTTTTTGCTCCATTTCTTAATCACCAACTATCCTAAAACTTAGAAAACTCAACTAGCCATAACTTAAAGAGCTATGGTTAGTTGAGTTTAGATTGTTTATTTTTCGCTATAAAACTAACCCATCTGACCTATTTTTGTTGTAAGTTTTCATAGAGTTTTAAATATTGTTTAGCGGAACGTTGCCAGCTAAAATCACTCTTCATCGCATTTTTGATGATACCTTGCCATACTGCTTTATCGTCATAGGCCCCTAATGCTTTTTTTATCGCAAACAACAATTCATGCGCATTATAGTTCGCAAAGGAAAAGCCATTACCGGTTCCATCATATTTATTATATGCTCTAACGGAATCTTTTAAGCCTCCGGTTTCTCTGACAATCGGAATAGTACCATATTTAAGCGCTATTAATTGTCCAATCCCGCAAGGCTCATATTGTGATGGCATTAAAAACATATCAGCCGCCGCATAAATCTGTTGCGCTAACTCATTGTCAAACATAATATTAGCGGAAACTTTACGCGGATATTTCCACGCCATATTTCTAAATAACTCTTCATATTGACTCTCCCCGGTACCAAGGATGACAATTTGTACATTTTCACCACTAATTAGTTCTTCAATAACATGCGCAATTAAGTCCAAGCCCTTAGGTGCTACCAGCCTTGCCACTAGCCCAATCATCGGAATACTACGATTTTGTGGTAAGCCTAACTTTTCTTGTAATTTAACCTTGTTTTCAACTTTATCATAAATATTTTCCGTACTATATTTATGATAAAGTTTTTCATCTTTGCGTGGATCATAAACATCATAATCAATACCATTGATTATTCCAGCTAAGCAATGACTTTTTTCTCGCAATAATGCATCCAACCGTTCACCATAAAATGGACATTTAATTTCTTCGGCATAGCTTTGACTAACGGTTGTAATAAAATCAGAGTAAACAATCCCGCTCTTCATATAATTTACCGCACCATCAAACTCAACGCCACCTTCATGAAAATGTTTCCAATCAAGCCCTAAAATATCGCCCATAATATCCTTCCCAAAGACACCTTGATACCGCAAATTGTGAATAGTATAGACCGTTCTCAGCTTTGGATATTTAAAATGATATTGATCTTTTAAAAACACACTAACCATTCCGGCATGCCAATCATTGCAATGAATAATATCCGGTACAAAATCTATTAGTGGTAATATTTCAAAAACCGCTTTGCTAAAAAATGCAAATCTTTCGGCATCATCATCATAACCATATAACCCGCTCCGTTTAAAATAATATTCATTGTCAATAAAATAAAAAGGTACCGAATCTTGTGTTAATTTCGAAACACCGCAATATTGACTGCGCCAAGATAAATTAACAGTTGTTTCACCGATGTGTTTCATTTTTTGTTGATACTCAGCCGGAATATTTTCATATTTCGGCATTACCACTCTAATATCAACACCTTGAGCTGTTAATGCTTTTGGCAATGATCCTGCCACATCAGCCAAGCCCCCTGTTTTTATAAAGGGTACAGCTTCTGCTGCAACAAATAAAACCTTTAACATACTATCACCTTTCCTTTCGCACTTACTATTCTCTAGTAATTTTTAAGTAAATTGTAGAAAGTGGTGGAAGAGTTAGAACTAATGAATTCTCTTGATTATGCCAAGATATTGGTTCTGTATTAAGTTCTTGGATATTGCTGACACCGGAACCACCAAATTCCCTAGCATCACTATTTAACACTTCAAGATATTTACCGGACTGCGGAACTCCGATTCGATAACCATAGTGCACTTCCGGCGTAAAATTACAAACAACAATTACAAAATCTTGCATTTTCTTAGTTTTTCGGATAAAAGAAATTACACTTTTAGAATAGTCATGACAATCAATCCATTCAAAACCTTTCCAGTCACAATCGATTTCCCACAACGATTTTTGCTCAACATAAAAAGCATTAAGATTTTTTACAAAATCATGCATCTTTTGGTGCAAGGGATATTCTAGTAAATGCCAATCTAAACTATCATAATATTTCCACTCAATAAATTGTGCAAATTCACTGCCCATAAACAATAACTTTTTACCAGGATGAGCCATCCAGTAACCATAAAAAGCTCTTAGGTTTGCGAATTTTTGCCAATAGTCGCCCGGCATTTTTTCTACTAGCGATTTTTTACCATGAACAACCTCATCATGCGATAACGGTAACACATAGTTTTCCGAAAAAGCATACATTAACGAAAAAGTTATCAAGTTATGATTCCATTTTCGATAAATAGCATCAAACTCCATATATTTGAGAATATCATTCATCCAGCCCATATTCCACTTATAATTAAAGCCCATTCCACCGATATACACCGGCTTAGTCATTAATGGCCAAGAAGTTGATTCTTCGGCAATCATTAACGCATTAGGATGATTTTCAAACACAACATGATTTAAGTGTCGTAAAAAATCCATCGCTGCTAAATTGCCATTACCACCATGCTTGTTTGGTTTCCATTGTCCGTCTTCCTTACCATAGTCAAGGTATAACATATTGGCAACCGCATCTATTCTCAGTCCATCAATATGATATACATCCAGCCAAAACATCGCATTAGAAATTAAAAAACTTTTCACTTCATAGCGACTATAATCAAAATTGGTTGTACCCCACTCATCATTTTCCGCTAACATCGGATCCGGTGATTCATATAGTGGTTGTCCATCAAATTTTCTTAAACCATGGTCATCGCGACAAAAATGTCCCGGCACCCAATCCAAAATTACACCAATATTATTTTGGTGACACAAATCAACCAAATACATAAAATCTTTCGGCTCACCATAACGACTCGTTACCGCAAAATAGCCGGTAGCCTGATAGCCCCAAGAACCATCAAAGGGGTGTTCGCAAATTGGCATTATTTCTATATGGGTATAATTCATTTCCTTAACATATGACACTAATTGCTCTGCCATATCTTTATAGCTTAAAAATTCACCATTAACACCCCGACGCCATGAGCCTAAATGCACTTCATAAGTTAGCATTGGCGCTTGATATGAATTATAGTGTTTTCTTTGTTCCACCCAAGCGGCATCATTCCAAGCATAATTTTCTAAAGAATATACTTTAGATGCCGTATTCGGTCTTAGCTCTGCATAGAAGGCATAAGGATCGGCTTTTAATATAATTTTACCATAAGCGGTAGTAATTTGATATTTATAGACAGTATGTTCCGTCATTCCCGAAATAAAAATCTGCCAAATACCGGAGGATCCACATTTCGACATTACATGTACAGTACCATCCCAATCGTTAAAATCGCCTACCACACTTACGCTTTTAGCATGTGGTGCCCATACCGCAAATGATACGCCATTTTCCCCCTGAAAATTAACGAGATGTGACCCTAGCATTTGATAACTTCGATAATTATCTCCTTGATTAAACAAGTATATCGCATATTCACTCAGTGGCGAATTTTTCACAACTTAGCCTCCAGTCCACCAGCTCTTTTATTTTTACTTTACGGTACTAATATCGGTTTTATTTTCCAGATTTCTTTAGCATATTCATCAATGGTTCTGTCACTGGAAAACTGTCCGGAATGAGCAATGTTAATGATACTGGAAGTTTGCCATTGTTTTTTATCACGATATCGTTCATCCAATATATTATGAGCAGCAGAATAAGATAAAAAGTCTTTCAAGACAAAGAATTCATCATTTGCTAACAATAAATAGTCATATAATGAGTTAAAGCTTTCATTTTCCGGATCAAAAAAGCCATTTACCAATTGTTCGACTACCATTTTAACGCGAGGATTTTCATGATAAATATCCCACGCCCGATAATTTCCAAAGTGATGATAATCCAAAACTTCTTTGGCAGTAAGCCCAAAAATAATAATATTATCTTCACCAACCGCATTACGAATTTCAACATTAGCACCATCTAATGTTCCAATAGTAATCGCACCATTCATCATAAACTTCATATTGCCGGTTCCCGATGCTTCTTTGCTGGCAGTAGAAATTTGTTCACTAACATCTGCCGCCGGAAATAACATCTCCCCTAAACTTACACCATAATTTTCCACGAAAATTACTTTTAATTTATCTTTAATACTCTTATCATTATTAATCTTTTCACCAAGCGTATTAATAAGTTTGATTGTTTCTTTGGCCATATAATATCCCGGAGCAGCTTTACCACCAAAAATAAAAGTTCGTGGCGT
Organism: Negativicutes bacterium; assembly: GCA_018052945.1. Taxonomy (NCBI): domain Bacteria; kingdom Bacillati; phylum Bacillota; class Negativicutes; species Negativicutes bacterium. Next base: position 10,877 of record JAGPMH010000034.1, read on the forward strand.
AATATCAAGATTAGGATTTTCTCTGAGACGATTGTATAAATCCATAATATGCAGTGCATTCATAATTTGTCGCTTATAAGAATGAATCCGCTTTATTTGAATATCAAAAATTGAATTAACATCAACCTTTACGCCATTCTTCTCTTGAATATATTTTGCTAATTTTTGTTTGTTTTCCAGTTTAATTTTTGCCGTTTTATCTTGAAAAGCTGAATCAGCTGCAAATTTTGCCAGCTTCCTCAATTGTTCCGGACGCTTAATCCATAATGGTGAAATCGCCTCACTAATTAAATCTGCTAATTTCGGATTAGCTTTAATTAACCACCGACGATGGGTAATGCCATTTGTTTTATTATTAAATTTTCCGGGATAAAACTGATGAAAAGCTGCCATGGCATAATCTTTCAAGATTTCGGTATGAATTGCCGCTACCCCATTAACACTATAACTACCAATAACCGCCAATCTCGCCATATGAATTTGGCCATCTTGCAAAATTGCCAACTCATTAGCTTTATCATAATTTCCATATTTTTCATTGATACTTAATACAAAGCGTCGATTAATTTCTTCAATTATCATATAAATTCTTGGCAGTAAGTTTTTAAACATATCCACCGGCCATTTTTCCAACGCTTCCGGCAAAATAGTATGGTTGGTATAGGACATCGTTTTCCTAGTTATTTCCCAAGCCTCATTCCAATCCAACTCTTCTTCATCAATCAGAATTCTCATTAGCTCCGGAATCGCTACCGCCGGATGAGTATCATTGATATGAATTCCCACCTTTTCGGCAAAATCTTTAGTATCATAACCACTATTTTTAAAATGACGGAAAATACTTTGCACTCCGGCCGATACAAAAAAGTACTGTTGAGTCAAGCGCAGTTCGCGCCCGTCATAAGTACTATCATCCGGATATAAAATTTTTGAAATACGTTGCACCCAGTTTTTATTAGTAATATAAGTATCAAAATCTGCCTTAGTATAGCTTTCTAAATCAGAAATATCCTTAACCAATTCCGCACTCCATAAGCGTAGCGTATTAACAGTATTATTTTGATAGCCGATTACCGGAATATCATAAGGTACAGCTTTTATCGTAAAATAATCTTCGTGCATAGATTTAAGAGAGCCGTCAGACTTTGCAACGCAATAAGCATGACCTTTTAAATGAACCTCTACCGCTTTATCAGTTCTTCTAAACTCCCACGGATATAGATCTTTCAGCCAATTATCAGGCAATTCAACTTGGTTATTATTAACTATTTTTTGTTTAAACAACCCATAGCGATAGCGCATACCACAACCATGTGCCGGTAAACCCATCGATGCAAAAGAATCTAAAAAACACGCTGCCAATCGCCCTAAACCGCCATTACCAAGACCAGCGTCAGGTTCTTCGTTTAAGACATCATCAATATTAATATTTAAATCCGCCAAACCTTCCGCACAAAGCTTTTTTACCCCGGCGTTAATCATATTGCAATCCAAGAGACTGCCTAATAAAAATTCAATCGAAAAATAATATATTTCGCGGCCCTTATCTTTATTATATTCTTTTTTGGTTTTAATCCAATTGCTACTAACGTAGTCTCTAATAACCCCCGATAATGCAATGTATTTTTCATGATCAGTAGCACTATCTAAGCTCTTACCCCATATTGCATGGACTTTTTTTATGAATTCTGCTTTGAATTCATCTTTGTTCTCAAACAAAAGCTCACCCCCAAAATTAGCTATTTTTTAGATAACACACAACCGTCTTTGTACAAGACGGTTGTAAAAATTATATAACTTTGCCTTTTTCAATAACAATTGGATAATTAGGCGCTCCTTTTAAAATATGGCCCGCCGTAATAATTGTGTTTTTATCACAAATAACATTTTCCAAATTAACATCCTTTTCAATATCACACCGTTGCATAATGATACTGTTTTTAATACAAGCACCTTTAGCAACATTGACACCTCTAAACAAAATACTGTTTTCCACTGTCCCTTCAATTACGCACCCATTAGCAACCAATGATTTTTGGACATTGGCACTTTCTTTATATTTTACCGGTGCTTCATCTTTAACTTTAGTATAAATTAAACTATCCTTAATAAACAATTGTTGCCAATTTTCTTGTTCCAATAAATTCATACTGGCTTTATAATATTCTGCAACAGAATTTATCATCGAAACATAACCACTATACTGAAAACCAAAAATATTATAACGTTGCATATTACGAATAATTCCATCTAATAATAAATCACAACCACCACGAGACTGACAATCACTGATAATTTCCACTAACAAATCTTTTCTTAATAACATTACCCCTAAGTATAGTTTATTAATGCCAGGATAACTATTGTTAAGCGCAATATCACAAACCTTACCATCCTCAGCCGTTCTAATTACTGTGCCCTTTAGGAATTGATCTTCATTTTTATCAGTATAAATCATCGTAATTTCTGCCCCGGTGTTTTGATGAAATCTTAAAACTTTATCATAGTTCATATTATAAACTAAATTACTACCGGAAACTAAAACATACTTTTGGCTACTATTTTGTAAAAAATCCAAGTTTTTATAAAGCGTGCTAATATCACAAGAATCTTTATAATCAGAGGAACTCGCCGGTGGTAAAAAACAAACTCCATCTTTTTTCCGTGCTAAGTCCCAGTCTTTTCCCGATCTAATATGATCCATTACTGCTCTGGATTTAGTGCTCAGCACAATTCCCACATTTTGAATCCCTGAATTAACCATATTAGATAATGTAAAATCGATTAAGCGATATCGACCTGCAAAAGGGACTGCCGCCAACGGTCTGCTTCCGGTAATTTCCGAGATCAAATTTTCATTTTCGTGTAAATTAATTATCCCCATTACATCTCTCACAACTAATCCTCCTAAACAATAAAAATCTTAGACAACTTGATCTTTTTTTACTGTTGCATAAACTATTTCGCCTTCAGGAACAACTACAATCTCACCATCGCTACAACCGACCTTAGCTTCTGACATTAATTCACAATCTTGACTGACCACGACTCTAGTAATCTCAGCATTACTACCAATATGAGCATTAGGCATAATAACAGAATCCACCACCTTCGCTCCTTCTTCTATCGTAACTCCTGAAAATACAACAGAATTAACAACTTCACCCTTAATAATCGCCCCTTCACTAACCAGCGATCTTACAACCTTGGCATTTTCACCAACATAATGTGGTGGCATCGCCGGATTTACTGAATATATTTTCCAAGATCGATCATGTAAATCTAGTTCCGGTTTTTCTTTTAACAAATCCATATTAGCTTCCCAAAAACTATCTACCGTCCCTACATCTTTCCAGTAGCCATTAAAAGCATAAGCATACATTTTCGCATCATTATTGAGCATTTTGGGGATAATGTTTTTACCAAAATCATGGCTAGACACGGTATCTTTCGCATCATCTTCTAGATAGCGTTTTAAAAACTTCCAATTAAAGACATAAATTCCCATTGATGCTAAATTACTCTTAGGCTGCGCCGGTTTTTCCTGAAACTCCGTGATTCTACTTTCGCTGTCAGTATTCATAATGCCAAACCGCGGTGCTTCTTCCATTGGTACTTCAATCACCCCAATGGTAACTTCAGCTTTTTTCACTTTATGATAATCAATAAGCCAAGAGTAATCCATACTATAAATATGATCACCCGATAAAATCAACACATAGCTTGGGTTAATCATTTCAATGAAATTTATATTTTGATAAATAGCATCAGCTGTCCCTTTATACCATTCCGCACCCTTTTCTCTGGCATAAGGAGGCAAAATAAACACACCACCATTTTTTCGATCCAAATCCCAAGCACCACCGGAACCAATATAATTATGCAATGCCAACGGTTGATACTGCGTTAATATCCCCACCGTATCAATCCCGGAATTACTACAATTACTTAAAGGAAAATCAATAATTCTATACTTACCACCAAACGGCACCGCCGGTTTTGCTATCTTTTTAGTTAGTGATCCTAATCTAGTTCCTTGTCCACCTGCTAAAATCATCGCTAAGCAATCTGTTTTTCGCATAAATAATCCTCCTAAAAATACAACACCAGGTATTGCATAAAATATTTTAGACCTACTTATCGTTATACAACCATGTCCATAGCAAAAACTGCGATACTATAACATCACACCAACAATTGATCTTCTGTAAATATAAATACACCCTCTACGTAGGGATAAATATCCGTATATATTATATTAGCTATTTGTATACAAAATCCTGCCAAAAAATCTTGACTAGCCTTAAGTTTTTTCCAGTTTTTCAGCAAATAAAAAAAGCTTGTCGAAACAAGCTTTTAAAGTATAAAATAAGACAAAATAAGACAAAATACTCCTTAGTACGTTGTCATTTTTGTATTTATTTGTAATTATTTTTTCCAATTCCTTAATGCATCCATATACATATTAGCAGTTTCATAAATATTCATATTATAAGCCGATGCATCATCTTCCGTAACAGTCATAATAATTTGGTTATCATAATAAATAATTAAATTAACGCCATCTGAATCTAAAATATATTTATTGTTGTTGTATTGTAAGTCAAGTCCGGCTTGATAAATTCTGCCGGCAATCAGATAAGCTCGATAAATAGCTTCAGTTCCGCCAGTGTCGGCTTTAATCGCCGGTAATTGCCAAGCACCATCAACCACTTTAATTTCAGTAGCAGTTTGCTTAACACTCGGCTTAATACCGGCTGCCGTTAAATCCTTTTTCGCTAACTCGATTCTGGTTTTACCTTCCGGATGAGTTGAAAACCAACTGTTTTTTTGATCCGGATTAAGACTAGATAGTTTCATCAAGCCAATCAACATTCCATAAGGATTGTAGCCAGCCTTGGTAGAATGTACAAAGCCCAAGTGATCAGCTTCTTTTTCATCACTTCTACTATAACCAGCCATAATAACATTCAAGGCTAAACTCTGTAACACCACGCTGTTGTCTTTAAACAATCCTCCCAACAACAAAGTCATCCCTAAAGTTTTTTCCATTTGATGAACTGAATGTCGTTCCACAATATGCCCCAACTCATGACCAATAACACCAGCTAATTCATCATCAGTTTTCATTAAGTCCGTTAACCCTTTATAAACATAGATAAAACCGCCCGGCACCGCCACGGCATTAACATCATCTGAGTTTAGCACCTTAAAGGTGTAGGGCAAGTCTTTTCTCTCGCAAATTTTAACCATTTTCATACCAATTTCATTAATGCGTGCCTGCAATGCTTCATCTTCGACCAAGCCATACTTATCTTCAAGTTGCTTCGCGACAGGCTTGCCCATTGAAATTTCTTGCTTTGTCCCAATAAGTGCCGCTTCAACACTAGCAGTATTTAAAGTAAAAAAAGTTAGCACTACTAATAAAAACCCTGTCGCCTTTTTCAAATTCATTAGCTCACATCTTTTCTCAGCAATTTTTGTTATAACACCATTTTACTTATTTCTAGACCGCGCGCAAATTTACTTTTTCCCGATAATTCTAGCGGAAATTTATCCAGTAAGCTACTGCCTAAAGCTTTAACAGTTTCCACCTTACCTTCAAGCAATTCTAATTCTACTTCTTTGATTGGCGCATTATGATTATTGGCTCTAACAAAACCACAGTCAATAGCAACTTCAATCAAATTATCCTCAAGCTGTAACAACATTTTTTCTCTGGTAAACATCGTCTCCATAATATTTTGCAACCTAAACGGGCTAATCATATCAATTAAATCTTGCTCAAAACCCGGTTCATCTTTAAAGACCATAATATCGGGCCAAGAGCTATCAACCATAACATTCCACTCTACTCTACTATGCAAGCCATTTTCAACTTTGCCTCGCCCTTTTAAAGTTGCCACCAATCCATCTTTTTCTTTACGAACACGAAAAGCATAACCCATTTTGCTGAGCAATCTTTGCTCCGTATCAAAATATCGTGCTTCCATTAATGACTTTTCAATACTACCTGGAACAATATCATTCATGCCCTTTAAATAATCAACCAAATCATTCCAACGACTCTCGTCAATAATTTGTAATTTTAATTCAACTTCAAGTTTACTCATAATATCTCCTAAAATAAATTTTTCTCTTTGTCGGCAAAGTATTCTCTGGCTAAAATACCTAAAATCATTAATGATTCATACACATCACCAGTTTTAATGCATTCTCTGATAATTCCTTCTTCCACAAAGCCTTCATCTTTATATAAATTAATCGCCCGATCATTATCAACTTTAGCATCAAGCCACGCCCGATGCATTTTTAAATCTTCAAACGCCCAACTTTTCATCATTTTTAAGGCTTCACGCCCATAGCCTTTGCCTTTTACCGCCATAATAATTCTCATGAATTCAATTTCCGCAAAAGGATTAGCTAGCCCTGAAATAATTAAAAAGCCAATTTTTTCACTGCCATCAGCTGATTCCACTATAAAGTGTTTCGTATTTTCTCCATTAAGCATCTCGGTATGTTTTTCCAGATCATAGGGAATAACATATTTCGCATTTTCTTCTGCATGCTCAACTTCCATAATATAATCTAAATCACTAGTCTCAGCTTGGCGAAATCTTAAAATAGCCGATTGTTTTATTATATTATTTTGATTCATTCCACACCTCATACTTATATTAATTTTCTGTTGTTATTTTATTACTTTTAACATATTATATCAATCTAATTAATCATTTTATAGTTATTTTTAAGATAAACTTTAACCTTGCCTTATTTTAT
>JAGPMH010000035.1 GCA_018052945.1 Negativicutes bacterium
GCTTCAATCGGCGTAAAACTGTCCGTATCATTACAATACACAAATGCCTTTTCTAAGGTTCCTTTCACTACATTATATACATATAATGTAAGCTGAACTTTATAGACTTTGCCTTTGGCAGTTTTATCATTATAAATTTCTATTTCAGGAATAAATAAAAATTCCGACTGTTGCCTTTTGGCACTATCTAAATTTTCCGTTACGCCTTGTCCCGCTTCGGCAATAAACTCATAACTTCCTAGATGATTACGATATACATCAGCCATTACTTGTTCCATGTAGTAAAAATCATCTGTTAATTCAAGCGGTGCTTTTATATTAAGCTTAGCAATACTAACTTTTTCTTTTCCCTTACTATTTTTCTCAACAGGACTATAAAGTTCATTATTATTTTCAGCCTCTGCTTTTTTGTCGTAATAATTTCTAATCGCTGCATCAACATATGCCAAAATCCGATGCGGATGTTTAGCTACAGATGAAGCTAGCTTCCATTTTTCTTCTTTACCAAATTGGACATAGCCACCCACCATAACCTTAAAAGAGTCGACAATTCCATCACCAGCTAAAACAACTCGTTTTAAGTTTATTTTAGTGCCAATTTCATCGGCAAAGGCTTGATTACCGACAGCCGGAGCACCAAAAGTTAATACTTCAATTTGCTTGGGATCTATATCCATACTAATTAAGCGCGCTGCTCCAATTGTGGCAACCGCTCCCCCTAAACTATGACCTGTTAAATAAACTTTAGCCTGAGGATTATTTTTTAATAAATGAATAATATGCTCTTGATATTCTTCATTAAGCTGTAACATTTTTTCACTAAACATGGCTTGAGTATATTTATTAAAGCCCTTATGGACTTTCGGTAAATCATTGCTCACATTCTTCTTATTAGCATTTTCTACAAACTCAGTGGGGTTATGACCGGCAAAATAAACTTTATCAAAAGTTAAATCTATTACTGCATCTTTTAAATTTTCAGTTCCCGGAACAGCTAAAATATAAAGTTCCGCCCCACTAAGATCTTTCTTTTTCGCCAAAATTATTCTGGCATGAGCATTTTGATATTTATCTTGATATTCAATAATATCCCAGCCCTGCTCATTTAACGCATAACGAGCAAATTGCCCAATGCGGTCAGAGTATGTTGCCAATGATATGACTGCTTGTAAATATTCATTTTCAGCGTTTTGATATTCAGTTAAGGTACTGGCTTGTGTTACATTTGCACCACACCACAACACTATACCCATTATTATTGAAATGATGTACTTTTTAATAATCTCACCTCTGAAAACTGAAGTTTATTAATGCTTTAATACTTTCATTATACTTTATATTTATTCTTTTTCAATTTATTTCGACAAAAAAGACTTTAATCAGCCTTTACTTTTATTATACTATCTTGTAATAAATTACCGTCTTGAGTGTAAGCTTTGACCACAAAGGCATTATCATTGAGTTCTACTGTAAAATAAGTTGGTTGGGCTGTAATATTATAAAAATACTCATGATAGCTTTTTTGTTCTTTGTTATTATAAATTTTCGTACCACTACGACCACAAGTAAAATAACTAGTCCCGTTTTCATCATTCTTATCAGCTATTAAGGGATAAGTTTTGGCTACCACATGTTCATGCCCACAAAAAACTAAATTAACCTTATATAAATCAAAAATTGGAATAAACCCAGCTGTTGCCTCAAGTTTAGAACTGTTACCACTATGATAAGGATTTCTATGCATAAAAACAATAGTATAAGGTTTTTTATTGTTGGCTAAATCTCGTATTAACCATTGCTTTTGTAGCTCTAAAGAATTTGGCACAAATGCTCGTTCTTCACCAAATTGGCTATCTAACACTACAAAATGAATTTGTCCATAATCAAAAGAATATACTTGTCCTTTTAATTCCGGCGGTCCATTAGTCGGCACTTTTAATTGAGTCGTAAAATATGTTGGCATCGCAAAAGTTCCATCACCAACATAAGTTTCATGATTACCGACTACGGGAACAAAACTTAAATTTTTGCTAATAATTTTACTAGCTGCCAGAAATTTTTGCCATTGCTTATAGTCCTGCCCAACATCAACTAAATCACCGACATTAACAAAAAAATCTACAGTTGGATTAAACTTAACAGCATTAGTCAAAGTTTGTTGCCAGGTGCTGTAATTAACGCTTTGCGAGTCCCCAAAAATTAGAAATTTCGGGTTTTTCTCACCGGCAGTCTTAAAAGTACCTTCCTCCAGTTTTTCGTGACTATTACTGATTTCATAAAAATATTGTTGATCACTTTTTAAATCATTTAGCTTAACAGTATGAAGATAAATCAACTCATCCGTTGTAACAAACTCTTGGATGGTAGCTTGATATTTTGCCCATTTTTTTGTTTTATCCGTAGTAACATATAAAAAGTTAGCAACATCTTTGGTCTTAGTTTGCCAAGTTATACTTTGGCTGTGCCGAGGATCATCTTGATAAGTTAAAATAATATTTTCAACAGCAGCATTAGCCATTAGACTTTGACCATAAAGCAAATAGACCATTAACAAAACCACAATTTTTCTTAACATAAACTCACCAACCGGCTTTCTGTTTTTGGATTAATTTCAGCCTAAAGCTTAACGCTACTGCACTTACTGCCAACCCGCCAATCAATCCCAACCAATAGCCATATGGACCAAAGTTACAAACTTTTGCCAAAATATAACCGACCGGCAACCCTACTATCCAATATGATATTATCGCCATTATCAAAGTTATATTAACATCTTTATAACCTCGCAGTGCACCTTGAATTGGTGCATTAATCGCATCCGATAATTGAAAGAAAATTGCATATATTAAAAAAGTCTTAATCAAATTAAAAACGGCTATTTCTTTAGTATAAAGTAGAGCAATATTTTCATTAAAAGCATAAAATATTAGTCCAAATATTACTGAGAAAAAAATAGCAATCCCTATGCCCAAATAAGTATATTCAACCGCATCTTTAAATCTTTTTGCCCCAACTTCAAAACCGATAATAATCGTTAATGCCATACTGATACTGATCGGAATCATGTACACAAGTGCGGCAAAAGTAATCGCGGCCTGATGGGCTGCGATTACAGCAGTACCATATTCCGCCATAAACAAGGCTACTGCTGCAAAAATACTAACCTCACAAAAAATAGCAATCCCAATCGGCAATCCGATTTTTATCTGTTCTTTCCATAACTGTAGATTAGGTTTATAGTGTTTTTGATATTTTAAGTAATCCGTAAATGGTTTTAATTTTAGCAATACCACAATATTCATTATTGCCATAAACCAATAGGTAATAGCCGATCCGACCCCGGCACCAATTCCCCCAAGCTCCGGAAAGCCACATTTACCAAAAATAAATAAGTAATTCATAAGAATATTAAACGGCACTGCCAAGATTGTTATCAGCATCGTAACCCTGGTCTTACCGAGCGAGTCAATAAAATTACGCATTACAATTGCAAAAAAGAGCGGTAAAATACCACAAGAAATTGCCTGTAAAAATCCTTTAGCGGTATGTTCTACTTCATACTCTAAATTCATACTAGCAATAATACTATCAACTACAAAAATTTGCCCAATAATAATCAACACTGTCAAAATTGTGGCAACATATAGCCCTTGAATTACAACATTAATTATTTTTTCTTCCTCTTTGGCACCATATAATTGCGAAATAATCGGCGTTAAGCCGGAAATTATCCCAATACTACCATTTAAAATTGGCATCCATAAGTTAACGCCAATTGCAACGCCGGCTAATGCAATTCCACTAACATTACCCGCCATAACGGTATCAAAAAAGCCTGTAGAAACTAATGATAATTGAGTTATGATAATCGGCAATAATACCACTACCAAGGAGTTTATTTTTTCTTTTATACTGAATGTTTGTCTCATTTTAACCTCACTGCACCATATTAAAAGAAAGGCAGATGCTCTAAACTAGAGCCATCTGCTTCATCTTATTTTTATTCTTTTATGATCATGCAACATTTTTTATATTTTTTACCACTACCACAAGGACATGGTTCATTACGGCCTAATGTTTTCTCACCAAAGGAAACTCTAATTACGTTATCTTTCCCCCGAGCTTTACTTACGACCAAGCCTTTAGCTGTTTTTCCCATCATTTTATCAAGCTCATTTAAAGTATAGCCTTTTAGCTTGAAGATATTAACACTATTATATAATTCTAGCAATAACAAACTTAACTGTTTCGCAATTTTTTGATTTGGAATAGCAATCATATCTTGCATGTAATCAAAAATAAACGCGGAAGTCTCTTCATTCATAATCATAATGATTATATCTTGCATAAAACCATTTACTTCTTCTATAGAAACATTCAGTTTTTCTGCTAAAAACTTTTCCATTTGCAAATATTGTTGATTTTTTACAACATAACCAGGTTGCCCCGCTTGATAAATTTCCTCATAACTTAATGGTCTAAATTCTTCTTTTGACCACTCCAGTTGTGTCTCAATTAACTCTTCCGGATTAACAACATTAATATGTTGAGCACCAATTTCTAGCGTAATAATCTCATCTTGCCAACAAGAGCCATTTATTAATACCCCAACAAAACGATCTAGGGAAATTTCTTTTTTATTAATAATTCTCGTTACCATTTCATATAATTGCTCATAATCAAGGTAACCATAATAAAATAAAATACCCGTCGCCAATCTAACCGTTTCATTATTTAGTAAAACTTTCTTTTTGAAGCTTTTGTTATTGATATTTTTAAAAATTTCTTTAAGTTCTTCCGGAATAAATAAATAGTGTTCTTTATCCTTGCTACCACTAAAAACGATGCCGATAGAGCTTAAATAATCCACTTGTGATGGCGTTATAATATCACCTTTAATACAAGTTTCAGATTGCACTATTTTATTTAATAATTCATACTGTTCATTTTCAATATTAGCCAGCCAATTTGGTGCAAAATTAAGAATTGCACCCGCCAATGCATCTGCCAACTCTTGTTTTTTTAGCGAACTTGTACCACCAACACCTAAATTAATCCTAATATCGTCAAGTTCAGTCTTCGTTAAGCTCATTAAAACATCAATTAATTTATTTTCTTCTTTTACTTTATACTTTAATAAAGATTTTTTTCTTTTTTCCAGAAAGGCTGCTATTTCCTCATTAATTTCTTGTGAAAAATTATTATTATCAACCATTTAAATCTTCCCTTTTCTTTATACTAATCTATCTTCAAAACAAATCTTTTTTATCTTCCGTTAAACACCCTTGCAACGCTTTTTCCGCAGCAACAATTTGATCTACTTTTAAGATAATTTTCGCTTCATTGTCAGGTGATGACGCACAACCATATAAGTATTCTAAATTAATCCCGTTTTGTGCTAAAACCTCAACAATCTTCCCTAACCCACCAGGCACATCAGCCACTCGACACGCCAAAACCTTATTAGTTTTTACGGCAAAGCCACTATTTTTCAGGTCAGCCTCGACCTCCGCCGGATTATTAACGATTATTCTTAAAATACCAAAATCAGCTGTATCCGCTAAGGACATCGCTCTGATATTAATATTTTTCTGTGCTAAATCATTCAAAACTTCAAATAAAGTTCCCGGTTTATTTTCAACAAAAACTGATAATTGATCAATCAGCATATTTATCACCTCTACTTATATTTTTCGTTTATCAATTACACGTTTAGCTTTTCCTTCTGAACGTTCAATCGTTTTCGGTGCTACCAACTTGACTTTTGCGGAAATACTAAGCACACTAGTCAATTCGGCTTTAATTTTTCGCTCTAAATTTTCCATTTGTTTTATTTCATCAGAAAACATTTCTGGCGTAACTTCAACTAATACTGTCAAAGTATCCAATAAGCCTTCACGCTCTACAATCAATTGATAATGTGGCGCCGTCGCTCCTAACCCTAATAACACACTTTCAACCTGCGATGGGAACACATTGATTCCTCTTATTATCAACATATCATCAGAACGACCTAAAATTTTACCCATTCGTACCAAAGTTCTACCACAATCACAAACTTCACGATTCAAGGTTGTTAAGTCCTTCGTCCGATAACGTACCATTGGAATTCCTTCTTTAGTTAAAGTTGTTAAGACCAACTCTCCCTTTTCTCCAATAGGTAACACTTCCCCGGTCACCGGATTAATAATTTCCGGATAAAAATGATCTTCATAAATATGTCCACCATTTTTATACTCACATTCGCACGCAACTCCTGGCCCAATTATTTCACTTAATCCGTAAATATCATGCGCTGATATGCCTAATTGTTTTTCAATTTCATCTCTCATTTTTTCTGACCATGGTTCAGCACCAAATAAACCTGTTTTTAAGTTAGTGCTCTTAGGATCAATTCCCATTTCCCTCATAGTTTCAGCAATATATAAAGCATAAGATGGCGTACAAGCAATTGCCGTCGTTCCAAAATCACACATCAACGCCACTTGTTTATTAGTACTACCTACTGAAATCGGAATAACTGATGCACCGACAGTCTCAGCACCATAATGAGCCCCTAAGCCCCCAGTAAATAAGCCATAACCATACGCAATTTGCACCACAGAATGTTTATTTATGCCAGCGCTAGTATAAGCTCTCGCCATCACTTCCGACCAAATTCCAATGTCTTTTTTAGTATAGCCTACAACGATTGGTTTACCGGTAGTTCCACTAGAAGCATGTATTCTCACAATTTGGCTAGCCGGAACAGCAAACATCCCGTACGGGTAAGTATCCCGCAAATCTTGTTTCACGGTAAATGGTAGTTTAGCAAGGTCTTCTAATTTTGTAATGTCTTCCGGCAAAATCCCTTGTTCCTGAAAGCGATTACGATAAAATTCCGAACCACTATATAATCTTTTCACCAAGTCACATAATCTTGTTTCTTGTAATTGACGCATTTGAGCAGGATCCATAGTTTCAATAGTCTTATTCCAATACAAAATATCTCCTCCTACGCACTACCTAATTTTATTTATAAAGCACAAAAGACTCCGCGAAAAGTCATTATCCGCTTTTGCAGAGTCTTTGATTATAGCATCAATCTATTTTATAATAAATTTCCAAGTACCGTCAAGTTTACTGAATCTTATTTAGCGTTTGAAAAATAGTTTTGTAGACCGCTTAGAAAACCCTGTGCCGCTTTATCAGTACCAGCTGATGATCTGAGCATTTTTTCCTCTGTACTATTGGAAATAAAAGCAACCTCTGCCAAAGTAGCTGGCATCTTAGTAAACTTAACCACATAAAAATTGCAATTTCTGGTATTGCGATCATCGGTACTAAGTTTTTCCAATAATCCCTTTCTGATAAAACTACCTAACCGCAAATCACCGGTAGTTTTCGGATAAATATAAGTAGAAGTTCCCCCGACACTGCCATTTACAAAGGAATCCATATGAATACTAACAAAGACATCCGCATTAGCTTTGTTGGCAATATCAACTCTCGCCTGCAACTCTTCTTTCGCCGACGCATTAGGTCTGGCGACATCAATATCGGTAGTTCTAGTCATAATAACAGTAGCACCCTCAGCTTCAAGCAATTTTTTAAGCTTTAATCCCACATTAAGTGTAACTTCCTTCTCTGTTAAACCGGTCGGACCAATCGCTCCGGGATCACTACCGCCATGCCCTGGATCAATCGCAATAACTTTTCCTTGTAAGCCCGGTTTGTCAAAAAATTTGATTTCTTTAGGCGTCGGAAACTCTGCTGTATTATTTTTCTTTAAAGTATCATCAACTTGTGCTTTAACAGTACCATTTGCTTGATCTAAATTTCCAAAATCCATCACTATACGATAAGATTTATTAGCCTCCTTATTAGCACCTAAGGCAAAAATCTTATATTTTTCTTTGCTGACATTAGCTTCCACTACCACTCTGACCGTTTCTTTATCAAACTGGCTAATCCGAACCTTGCCAACCAAGTCACTATTAATATTAGTAACTTTTGGCACCGAAGGTCCTAACCAAGCCCCCTTAATATCAATAGCAATTCGGCCGGGATTAGATAAAACAAAACTATTATATTTAACCGGCCCAGCGGCATCAACCACAATTCTCACTTGATCATCACCACCGGTATAAGCCCTGATGTTTTCAATTTTAGTTAAATTGCTTAAAGACGCAGCCTGTGTAGTAACAGGCAACAAAAACAACAAGCCGGCAAGCACACAACAAATTTTTATAATAAAATTATTCATAAATTATACCTCATTAATAAATCATAGTATTAACTGATAATCAACCTCAAATTAGCATTGTAACAATATTATTGATTGTTTAAGTAAAAAAGGCAATAGTTTATTACAACTTTTTTGCAACAAAAAGTTTTTTGCGTTATAATACTTTTAAAATTACAATTTTTAATAATTATATCGGAGGATACCATGATTAAATACGTCTTATTTGATTTAGATGGTACGTTAATTCACTTTGATCATACCGAGTTTCTCAGTCGCTATATGCATTTATTAGGTAATAAAGTTTCTAGTCTAACCGAGCCTAAATTATTCGTCAGCCATGTTATGAATGCTACACAACAAATGATTCAAAATTTGGATGGCACTAAAACAAATGCCGAAGTTTTTTGGGAACATCTTAATAAAAACATTGATTTACCTCGCGAAAAACTGTTACCGGTACTGGAAAGTTTTTATACTGATGATTTTAATCAGTTAAGCTACATTGCCAAAGAAACAACCGCTAAACAAATTTTGCATAAATTATTACAAAAAAACATTCCCTTAGTATTGGCAACAAATCCCTTGTTCCCATTAAAAGCAGTCCATTCAAGATTATCTTGGGGCAAATTGCATGACATTCCTTTTAAACTAATTACAAGTTATGAAACTAGTCATTTTTGCAAACCTAATATTGAATATTATCAAGAAATCGTCGAAAAACTTGGTTGTTCACCAAGGGAATGCTTAATGATTGGCAATGATGTTAAAGAGGACTTAATTGCCGGCAAGTTAGGCATAAAAACATATCTTGTCACAGATACCATCATTAACACCGAAAATTTGGCTATAACCGCCGATTATTCCGGATCATTGCTCGACTTACATTCACATATTGACTCCATTTTAGCATAATATTTCATAACAAACAAAAGTGTCGGTTCATAACGAACCGACACTTTTATTTAATTTATTATATTATTATGGTTTAACATTTGCCTTAAATAATTGCTTGCCATCTTTCATTTCAATAATAACAGCACTTTTTACTGCATTATGTTTTTCATCTAATGTTGTAGCACCAGTAATTGCTGGGAAGTCTTTAGTATTCATTAAAGCTTCACGAATTTTATCGCTATCAGTGCTACCAGCTCTGGTAATAGCATCAATTAGAATATTAGCTGCATCATAGCCTAACACCGCTAACGCATCTGGTTTTTGTCCATATTCTTTAGTGTAAGCTTCCACAAAAGCTTGTGATACAGGGTTAGTATCTTCTACTGAATAATGATTGGTAAAATAAGTATTATTTAATGCTAATGGACCAGCTAGTTCCACTAATTTCGGTGAATCCCAACCATCACCACCAACGATTGGTGCCATAATGCCCAATTCTCTAGCTTGTTTAACAATTTTGCCAACTTCTTCATAATAACCTGGTAAATAAATAACTTCCGGATTAAGAGCTTTAATTTTTGTTAAAGTCGCTTTAAAATCAGTATCTTTTTGCAAGTAAGCTTCTTCACCTAAGATGCTACCACCATTTTTAACAAAAGCATCTTTGAAAAAATCTGCTAAGCCCTTACTATAATCACTGCTACTATCAATTAGCAATACCGCTTTTTTAAGTTTTAAATTATTAAGAACAAAGTTAGCGCCTACTGTTCCTTGGAATGGATCAATGAAACAAACACGGAACGCATAAGGATTAACATTATTAGTTTTTTCATCAACTGTAACCTTAGGATTTGTTGCCCCCACTGCTAAGTATGGGATTTTCCCCGAAGCCGCAACGCTAGCAGCTGCAATCGCATTCGAGCTAGAAAAAGTACCTGTTACCGCAACAACTTTATCTTGGTTTAACAACTTCGTCATCGCATTTGCCGCTTCTGCCGGTTCTGATTTGTTATCAGCATCCACACCTTGAATTTGTTTTCCTAATACTCCACCTTTAGCATTAGCTTCTTTTATGGCCAATTTTGCACCATTAGCAGCAGACGTACCAAAAGTTGCATTTCCACCTGTTAATTCATTTAACAAGCCGATTTTAATAGTATTAGAGTTAGCACCACATCCTGTCAATACCGTTGCTAATAGACATACAACCACAGCCAGCGAAAAAAGTTTCGTTTTTTTCATATTAAGTCTCCTTACAATTATAAAATATGTATTATATTCTTGTATAACCACTTGCTAAAAAGAAGGCATGAAAACAAAAAGAGCCAAATCAAAATGATTCGACTCTGAATATCAACATAATGGCAAAACTATATAAAAATATCTTGAAAATATTATATAGCTTGTCTCTGTCCTTTTGCCTGAGAGATTTGTTAACTGATGACCTCAGTTAATTTTCACCTTCGGCGTCCCATCTAAGGGCCCTCTCCAGAGTCCCGTCCATTTACGGTTCCTTTTGTCAAAACAAATGCCTGAAAGTGTTACTCCTTCGGCGGGCTAACAGCCACTCTTCCGTAAACTTCATTCGGTAGTAGAATATACAATTTTATAATTACCCTTTTAATTATAAAGTAATTATCAGCTATATACAACATTTTATTACAAAAAATTTATTAAATAGACATATTTTTAAAGTTATTACAACATACTATTTAAAAACGCTTGTGTTCTTGGGTGTTGCGGGTTATTAAAGACAGCTTCAGGGTTGCCTTCTTCTACAATTTCACCATTATCCATAAAAATAACATGGTTTGCGACTTCACGTGCAAACGCCATTTCATGAGTAACTATCAACATTGTCATATGCTCTTGCGCTAACTGTCGCATCGCTTTTAACACTTCTCCGGTTAATTCCGGATCAAGAGCCGAAGTCGGTTCATCAAATAGCATAATTTCAGGATTCATTGCTAACGCTCGAGCAATCGCTACCCGCTGTTTTTGTCCGCCCGACAAGCGTGAAGGGTAATTATTCTTTTTACTTAGTAAGCCGACTTTATCTAATAGTTCTTCCGCAATCGGAATTATTGCTTCTTTTTTCAACCCTTTAATTAAGATTGGTGCTTCAATCAAATTTTGCAATACTGTCATATGCGGAAATAAATTAAAATGCTGAAAAACCATCCCCATTTTAGCGCAAATTTCCTTCGCTACTGACTCTTGCGCATATTTAGCAACATTGTCCACAGTCTCTACTAAAATATCGCCCTCAACCGCAATCAACCCTTTATCGATGATTTCCAGTCTGTTCAGACAACGTAATAATGTACTTTTACCAGAACCAGAAGGACCAATAATCGCAACCACATCACCTTTATTGACATTAAGGTTAATTCCTTTTAAAACTTCTAAATTATTAAATTTTTTGTGAAGGTCCACTACTTTTATCATATTCATCATAGTCTCCTACTCATCATACGCCGCATATTTTTTTTCTAAATTTTTAAATATTGCTGTTAAAACTAACGTCATGCCCAAATAAAAAATTCCGGCAATGATAAATGGTGTCATATCAAATTCACGTTGCACAATGCTGCGCGCTACCCTTAACAAATCATTCATTGCCAAAACATAAATTAATGATGTATCTTTTACTAAGGTTATAGTTTCATTGCTAATCGGCGGTAACACTCGTTTTATCATCTGTGGGATAATAATTCTTCGCATCGTCTGAATATAACTAAAACCTAAGCATTTAGCAGCTTCATACTGTCCTCTTTCAATAGACTGAATCCCTGAGCGAAAAATTTCCGCAAAATATGCTGCATAATTAAGACTAAATGCTAATAACGCTGCCGTCATATCACTCATTTTAATCCCCACTGACGGCAAGGCATAATAAACAAATAACAATTGTAACATCAGCGGAGTTCCTCGCATTAACCAAATATAAGTTTCAACAATGAAACTTAACGGTTTACAATTCGAAATTCGTGCTAACGCTAACATTAATCCTAACGGTAATGACAAAGCCAAAGTTATTATAAAAACCTCTAACGTTATACCTAATCCTTCTAACATTGGTACCAACATCGCTATAAGCTTTTCCATTTTTTTCTCCTCTTTCTATCGGTCTATGACTCAGTAATACTTCAAAACACTAAAACACTAAATAATTATAAACAAAAAAAGAGCCAATGGCAATTGCCCTTGGCTCTTTTGCGCTACTTAATAATATCTTTATTAAACCATTTCATTGAAATTTTACTAGCAGTACCATCTTTTTTCATTTCATTAATTACTTTTTGTACATCATCTCTTAATTTTTGATCATCTTTACGGAAACCAATACCAAATGTTCCAACTGGACCAACCGGCTCTTCTAATACCACAAAGGATTCTTTGTTTTTCGACATATAATAACGACCAATAATTTCATCTGTCACTATCGCATCCACACGACCAGCTTCTAAATCCATTAACGCTGAAATACAATCAGGATATTTTT
Organism: Negativicutes bacterium; assembly: GCA_018052945.1. NCBI lineage: Bacteria > Bacillati > Bacillota > Negativicutes > Negativicutes bacterium. The sequence goes on from JAGPMH010000035.1 coordinate 12,627, forward strand.
TCACTTCTTTAATAGATTTTTTCAAAGCTTCATCAGTCGCTAATGTTTCATCAGCAGTACTGCCTTCTTGTACCCCCACTTTTTTGCCAGCTAAATCAGCTACTGCTTTAATCGGCGAATTAGGGTTTACAAATATTAATTGTTTACTATCCATATAAGGATCGCTGAATAAAATATTTTCTTTTCTCTTTTCCGTAATATCTAGCCCATTCCACAAAATATCAATACGACCACTACTAAGTTCAACTTCTTTACTGCTCCAATCGATTGGTCTAAATTCAACTTCACGTCCTAATCTTTTAGAAGCTTCTTTTGCTAAATCAATATCAAATCCAATAATTTCATTGTTATCACCAATAAAACCCATTGGCGGGAAATTGTCATCTAAGCCCACAATAATTTTCTTATCAGTTTTCCCTTGTTGATTATTACCACACCCTGTTAGAACCACCATCGACATTACTAAAATTAGTGCTAACGAAAATATTTTTTTCATTGCCTTACCTCCGTAATTTAAATTCTATTTTTAATTATAATATAGCTAATATTTTTTTACAATATCAGCTATTATCCTTAGCCCCTTTTTTATTTCTGTCGGTTGTGCTAAGGCAAAGCTTATGCGTAAATACCGATCCACTGCTTGGCGCACAAAAAAAGGCGTCCCTGCTGTTACTAAGACTTTTTGTTGTAGGGCTAACGCTACAACCCTGTTAGCTGAAATACCGCTCGGTAATTCTAACCACAACGCCAACCCGCCATTAGGCTCATCACATTTTACCGTTGGTGGCATTAGTTCTTTAATCAGCTTTAAGGTAAATTGATACCGCTCATAATAAATACTTCTAATAGTGTTAATATGTTCATACCAAATGCCTTTGCGCAAATATAAATCAAAGGCTCGTTGCGTTAAGCCGGAAGTAGCAATATCAGAGTGTTGTTTTACCGCCAAAAATTTATTAACTAATTTTTCCGGCACCGTCAAAAACGCCAACCGCAACCCCGGCATAAATATTTTAGAATAACTTTTTAAGTAAATAATTCTTTCATCTCGATCTAAAGCTTTTAAAGGTGCCGGATTATTATTGTTATAAGATAAATCACTAATATAATCATCTTCTAAAATTAACACATTATAATATCGCGCTAACCCCATTAATCTATTGCGCTTAGCTAAAGAATAAGTATAGCCGGTGGGGTTTTGAATATTAGGCATAATATATAATAGTTTAGGTCTGAATTTTTTTATTTTATTCTCTAAATCCTCAATATCAAGACCATCTTGTTGCAAATTTATCGAAACTAATTTAGCGCCTCGAGATTTAAAAGCGGCAATAGCTCCTGGATAAGTTGGTTTTTCTACAAAAACATAGTCACCATATTCTACTACCGCTTTAGCAACAATATCAATCCCTTGTTGTGCTCCAGAAATTACTTGAATGTTATTTTTCGTAATATTAATGTTTTGTTTTTTTAAATTATCGGCAATCGCTTGGCGCAGTGGCAAAAATCCTTGGCTATCTTGATAACCAAACGCATGGCCCTTATCGCGATCTAATACTTCAATCAAAACCATCTTAAAATCTTCTATCGAAATCAAATCAGGATCAGGATTAATACCGGCTAAATCAATGTAGCTCAAACTTTCTTGCTCCGTTTTAAAGCGAAAAGTTTCAAACTCTTCTACACTAACATTATCATTATTATCAAGTTCCTCCTGAGCTGATAATTCAGCAACATAACTACCACTACCACTACGGGAAAAAATATAGCCGTTTTGTTCTAATAATTTATAAGCGCTCATCACTGTTCCCGCATTAATCTCTAAAGATTGTGCTAATTTACGAACAGGCGGTAGTAAAAAACCATGACTTAATTTCCCTGTAATAATCATTTCTCTAATCTCATCATATAATTGAACATATAAGGCGGTCTTACAATTTTTATTTAATTGTATCGATACAAAATCAAAAATTTCTTTACTCATATTGTTTTGCCTTCTTACCTTTGCTAAAATGATACAAATTTGTTGCCAAATTAAAATAATTGTATTGATACAATTATTTTAGCAAATTAAAAATAATAAAGCGAGGTATTTTTCATGAGTAGATACGAATTAAACAAAAACTTAGCCCAAATGTTAAAAGGTGGCGTAATTATGGATGTTACCAACGTTGAGCAAGCTAAAATAGCCGAAGCTGCCGGTGCGGTTGCTGTAATGGCGTTAGAAAGAGTTCCAGCCGATATCAGAAAAGAAGGCGGCGTAGCGAGAATGTCTGATCCTAAAATGATTAGAGAAATAAAAGAGGCCGTGTCAATTCCGGTTATGGCTAAAGCACGCATCGGTCATTTTGTGGAAGCACAAATTTTAGAAGCAATCGGTATTGATTACATTGACGAAAGTGAAGTATTAACACCAGCTGATGATATTAACCACATTGATAAAACAGCCTTTAAAATTCCGTTCGTTTGTGGCGCTAGAAATCTTGGTGAAGCATTACGCCGTATTGGCGAAGGCGCTTCGATGGTGCGTACAAAAGGCGAAGCTGGAACAGGAAACGTTGTTGAGGCAGTGCGTCATATGAGAGAAATCACTAATGATATGCGCAGAGTCCAAATGGCCTCTCCTACTGAATTAATGACCATCGCCAAAGAATATGCTGCTCCGTTTGAATTAATTAAATTCGTTCATGAACACGGGAAGCTACCGGTTGTTAATTTCGCAGCCGGCGGTATTGCTACTCCGGCTGACGCTGCGTTAATGATGCAATTAGGTGTTGACGGAGTATTCGTTGGTTCCGGAATCTTCAAATCTGGGGATCCAGCTAAACGTGCAAAAGCCATTGTTGAAGCTACAACTTATTATAACGATCCGGAAAAATTAGCTAAAATCTCTGAAGATTTAGGCGAGCCAATGGTTGGCATTGAAATCGATACATTAGCAACAAATCAATTATTAGCAAACAGAGGTTGGTAAAATGATTACCGTTGGGGTCTTAGCACTACAAGGAGCTATTGCCGAACACATCAATTGCTTAAAAAAACTACCTGCTGTAACAGTGAGAGAAGTTAAAACCTTAGCCGATTTAAATAGTATTGACGGCTTAATCTTACCCGGTGGCGAATCAACCGCTATGGGTAAAATTTTAAATTACTTTAATTTATTAGAGCCAATTGCTCAAAAAATTAAAGACGGTCTACCGGTTTGGGGAACTTGTGCCGGTATGATTTTATTAGCAAAAAACATTAGCAACCAAGCTGAAACCTATTTTGCTACGATGGATATTACTGTAAAAAGAAATGCTTATGGTAGCCAACTGGATAGTTTTCAAACCGATATTAATTTACCGGAAATTTCAAATAATCCTATCCCATTAATATTCATTAGAGCACCCTATATTGAAGTTGCCCAAGAACATGTTGAAGTTTTAGCAAAAATTGATAATAATATCGTCGCTGCTAAACAAGACAATATGCTAGTTACCTCATTTCATCCTGAGTTAACTCAAGACTTAAGCTGGCATAAATATTTCTGTAACATGATTCTTCACAAATAAAAAGAAAGCACCGATAATCTAACCATTATCGGTGCTTTCTTTTTATTTTAATGAGAGAAAAATTATCAAATATTACATTAATACCAGCTTTTTTCCTTATTTCTTAGTGATAAAACCTTCTCCTTAAAAATCGACTCCTTCGACTCTTTCATCAAATACATTTAAGACTTCTCGCGCTGCCTTTAAGTCATTTAAATTGATTTCTCCACCAAACGCACCTTCATCATAACTAAAAACAATCGGGCCCCAAGGACCATATAATCCTGATGCTCCGGCAAAACTTTCTCTAAAGCAATCTTTACCGATACGATTTGACAATAATAAATAACATTGATTTTCAATCGCTCGAGCCGCCGCTAAATTAATCAAAGCATCGTAGCGCTCTTTCGGCCACTCTGCCACTACTAAAAATAAATCAACAGTTTTTAAAGCCAGTTTACGAAACATTTCCGGAAATCTTAAATCATAACATATACCAAAGGCAATTCTATAACCTTCAATTTCCACAATATTAACTTTTTGTCCCCGCTCTAAAAAGCCCTCACCCATTGGTAAAAATAAATGAACTTTATCATATTCCACCATCAGTTTACCTTCTCGATTAAACATCGTTAAACGGTTAACATAATTACCTTCATCATTCTTCGTAATAAGACTACCGGCTAAATATATTTTTCTTTTAGCTGCTTCTTGACTCAACCAACGTAACAGCTCCGGGGTACTATTCTCAGCAATATCTTGCCATTTATCAATAAAAAAACCACTACTCCAAAGTTCAGGTAATAAATATAAATCGGCCCCACTGTGCAAGTCCAATAATTGTTCCACTTTAAGTTTATTTGCTTCTACATCGCCATCTTTAATCGGCATTTGAATAGCCATAACTTTCATAGCAACACCTCTTAATGTTCAATTTATCCCAGCTTTGACATCATTAAGAATATCATAACATTAAATTACATTTATTTTAACTGTTTTTTATTGTATTTTTTAAAAATTATCACTAAATGATAAAAAAAACAGATAAGATCAAGTCAAAATTACCTTTAGGTACTAACTAATCTTATCTGACGATTTTTAATTTTTTCTCATTCTTTGCGCAGTAACTAGA
>JAGPMH010000036.1 GCA_018052945.1 Negativicutes bacterium
AAGCGATATTCGGTAGGATCTTCCACTGTAATAATATTTTTTGTCGGTTTATTAAGCCCCGTTAAAGTTGAATACAAGGTTGTGGTCTTACCACTACCGGTCGGGCCCGTTACTAAAATCATCCCGTAAGATTGGCTATAAAGTTTTTTATAAGCTGCAAGGTTTTTTTCTGCAAAGCCCAATCTCTTTATATCAACAATGACTGAAGCTCGATCTAAAATCCTCAGTACGATTTTTTCGCCAATAACAGTCGGCAAACTGGAAACCCTAATATCAATTTCTCGATCACCTTCACGAAAATTAATCCTACCATCTTGCGGTAGTCTCTTTTCAGCAATGTCAAGTTCGCTCATAATTTTCAAACGAGAAATAAGCAAGGCATGTGTCTTTATCGGAAAGGAAAAAGCTTCTCGCAATTCCCCATCAATTCTATAACGAACTCTCAGATTATTATCAGTCGGCTCTACATGAATATCGCTGGCGCGTTCTTTTATGGCTTGACTGATAATCGAGTTTACAATACTAATAACCGGTGCATCATCTGCTGATTGCATTTCGGTAATGCTAGCAAGGTCTTCCGGCTTAACAATACTACTAGCTTTATCAACCAATGCTCTAACACCATAAGCTTCTTTGATGGCCCGCAAAATTTCTTTTTCAGTCGCAATAACAGGCTCTACATCCAAGCCACTAATAGTTCTAACATCATCAATTGCATAAAAGTTAGTAGGATCAGTCATCGCCAAGGTTAAATGTCTACCTACTTTTTTGATTGGAATAATAGTATAACGCTCTGCTAATGGTTGCGGAATTAGTGCTGCTACATCAGAATCTATTTTAGTGTCTTTCAACATAATATGTGGTATTCCAAGCTGAAATTCTAAGACCTCAATTAAGCTTTCTTCGGTCACATATCCTAAATTTATTAAAGTCTTGCCTAATCTTTCACCGGTTTTATTTTGAACCGTCAAAGCCTTTTCAAGTTTTTCTTGATCTAATAGCCCTGAATCAATCAATAAATCGCCAAGTCGTTTTTTCTTAGTTCCTGTCAAACCATCATCACCTTGCCTTACTACAACTAATAACATTATCTAGGTCTTTTTTCTTATTGTTCAAGTTATAAGTTTTTCGCCTTTTCCATGACAATTCCTGCTTTAATCTTTATTTTTCTGTTTTTTATTAGTAAAAACCCTATTTTCTTATGTATCTTTAATTCTGTATTGCTATTTTAAATTCCTGCCTTAGTTGTATAATTATTACATTATTATAGATTTACACAATTATTTAACTCTTTTAACATCAGTGCTGTCGACGGTTTTTGCCCGGTCCACAATTCAAAAGCTAAGGCTCCTTGCTCAACCAACATCCCTGCTCCGTTAACAATTTTATGTCCATGTTTTTCGGCATTTTTTAGAAATTTCGTTTTAGCCGGAGTATAGATTAAATCACTAATCACAACATTTTTTTGTAATAAACTCCAATCTAGTGGCGGTTCTCTATCAATCATTTTATGCATTCCCAGTGGCGTCGAGTTTATAACCAAGTGACATTGACGCAAAGCTTTTTTAAAGGGAATTGAATCCCAATCCAAAGCTTTTACGGCACCATAATCTGTAAATATTTCCGCTAAATCCTTTGCTTTAACTACATTTCTTGCACCAATAGTAATTGAGGTAACACCTTGTTCTAACAGTCCCCAAATTACGGCTCTAGCAGCTCCACCAGCACCATAAAGCACCACTTCTTTCCCTTTAAGCTCAACATTTTCATTATACAGCGACTTAATATAGCCCCCAGCATCAGTATTGTAACCAATTAATTTTTCCTCACTGATTACAATCGTATTTACGGCGCCAACCATTCTGGCACTTTGATCAATTTCATCTAAATATTGAATAACATTAACCTTGTGCGGAATAGTAACATTAATCCCACAAAAGCCAAGCGCCTTCAAACCACTTATCGCCTGCCCTAAATTCTCCGGCAATACCGGCATCGCAATATAGTTATAATCAAGCCCGAGTTCCTGTAAAGCTGCGTTTTGCATTACTGGAGACAACGAGTGTTCTACCGGACAACCAATAATCCCTAAATTTTTTGTTTTACCCGTTATTATCATATATACCCTCTATTCATAATTTGTATTATTGCCACTACGCAATTGAATTGCTTCTGCAATGTGATTTTCTGTAATATCAGTACTGCCAGCTAGGTCAGCAATAGTCTGTCCCACCTTGATAATGCGGTCATAACTTCTGGCGCTAAGTTTCATTTTGTCAAAAGCTTGCCCTAAAAGTTCTTGCGCCTTTGCCGTTAGTTTACAATTCTTTTTAATCTGAGTATGACTCATCTGTGCATTACAATTTATTTTATATGGTGTAAGTCGCTGTTGCTGAATTTTCCTTGCTACTTCAACTCGTTGACGAATTTCAAGAGAGCTTTCCGTCGGTTTATTGCCGACAAACTCATTATATTCAAGCCTTGGCACATTAATTTGCAAATCAATTCGATCCAACAATGGCCCTGACATTTTCTTCACATATCTTCTAATTTCATTAGGAGTACAACTACAAGAATTACTATTATCACCAAACTTACCACACGGGCAAGGATTGGTACTGGCTATTAACATTAAGTTCGCCGGATAATTAACAGTAATATTAGCTCTAGTAATACTAACACTGCCGTCTTCCAACGGTTGCCTTAAAACTTCCAACGTATTTTTCGAAAATTCTAAGACCTCATCTAAAAATAACACGCCATTATGACTTAAGGTAACTTCGCCCGGCTTAGGATATTTCCCTCCGCCAATTAATCCAATATCAGAAATAGTATGGTGGGGATTTCTAAAGGGACGCACCAACATTAAACCTTCCTGGTCACTAAGCAAACCGGCAACACTATAGATTTTTGTTACTTCCAAGGCTTCAGTTATCGTCATCGTCGGTAAAATAGAATTTATTCGCTTTGCCAACATCGTTTTGCCAGAACCCGGCGGACCGGTCATTAAAACATTATGCCCACCGGCCGCAGCAATTTCTAAGGCACGTTTTGCTTGAAATTGCCCTTGAACATCAGCAAAATCTTCGCCAGTATTTTCAATTCTAAATTCAATATTGTTTTTCCTTACCGGTTCAAGCATTGTTTCACCTTTTAAAAATGAAATAAGCTCCCTCAAGGTCTCAATCGCATAAACCTCTAAGCCTTGCACCAAAACTGCTTCTTGCATATTCTGTGGTGCTACAAACAGTTTTTTCAAACCCTTCTCCTGTGCATTGACCGCCATCGGTAATAAACCATTGACACCGCGCAACTTTCCATCTAGTGATAATTCTGCCACAAACATCGCTTGCTGATAAGACTGTGGAGTAATTTCCATACTTGCGGCCATTAAACCGACCGCAATAGGTAAATCCAACCCCGAACTATCCTTCTTTAAATCAGCGGGTGCTAAGTTAATCGTAATTTTCTTGGTGGGGAATTTATAACCGGAATTTTTTATCGCCGCTTTTACTCTTTCTCTTGATTCTCTAACTGCCGTATCGGGTAATCCCACAATTTCTAAACAAGGAATACCATTTGCCATATCAACCTCAACATTTATTAGCACACCATTTACTCCAATAGTATTACTGCCATAGGTTTCAACAAACATAATACGCCTCCAGATTCAAATTACCGTACTTTTTTTCTACAACCCCTTCCATCTAACAAATAAATTATGTTCAATTCCTAATGAATCACAAATTTTGCCTACCATCATATCTACTAATTCCTCTAAGGTTGTAGGCTTATGATAAAAACCCGGAGCCGCAGGGATAATCCGCACTCCTATTTTTGATAGCTTAAGCATATTTTCTAAATGGATGGCATTTAGCGGTGTCTCGCGCGGTACTAATAAGAGCGGTCTATTTTCCTTTAACATTACATCGGCCGCTCTAATTAGCAAATTGTCTGAAATACCATTTGCAATGCACCCTAAAGTTTTCATCGAGCACGGCAACACAACCATCGCATCAGTTTTAAACGAACCACTAGCAATACTAGCGCCAATATTATCAACCTCGTGAATCGCCGTTACTGTAGCAGCTAAATCACTTTTAGTTACTCCACATTCATACTCTAAAACCTGCCAGCCACTAGCAGTAGCCACAACATGCACTTCGCAGTTTTGTTCCAATAATACCTCTATTAATCTAGTAGCATAAATCGAGCCACTAGCACCTGTAATACCTATTATTATTTTCATTTTTAACACCTCTAAGCCCAAAACGCATCTTCAATATGATTGATTTTACTGGTATTATCTCTTAAGTAAACTTCAATCACATCAAAGCGACAAGGACCATCTTCTTTATTATGACGCAACAAATATTGTCTGGCCACCTTGATAATTTTTTGCTGTTTTTTTAAGTTAACAGCTGCTGCCGGCACACCATATAAGTCACTTATTCTCGTTTTTACTTCAGCAAAAATAATAACCTTGCCTTTTTGTGCAATAATATCAATTTCACCACATCTTAACTGGTAATTAACTGCAAGAATTTTATAGCCTTGTTGCTTTAAAAATTGTTGCGCTTTTTCTTCACCTAATTTGCCATAAGTAATTTTATCCATAGCATTACCTCTTAAATTATAAATTCACTAAAAAAAGACAACTTCCTTTAAGGAAATTGTCTTTTTTTATATTTTTATCTTTTTTTATATTTTGTATCCATCGAATAAACATAAGCCAACACTTCCGCTACCGCTTTATATAAATCCGGCGGAATCTCTTTATCAAGTTCCACTGCCATTAACATACTGGCTAAGGTTTTATTTTGATAAACCGGAATGGAATTTTGCAATGCTGTATTTAAAATATTTTCCGCAATTAACCCTTGCCCTTTCGCTACAACCTTCGGGGCAACAGAATTTTCTTTATCATATTTTAAAGCAATGGCCTTAGTGGGCTTTTCAGCTCCTAGTTCCTCATTTTTTTCTATCTTTTCCATAAAATCATCGCTCACTTATCTTAAAAACTTTAACCTCAGTTAAATTAAACGGCATCTCTGTTAACGCAGTTTGTACTTGTGAAAAATTTTCATTAAAGTCTTTAACAAACTCATCTTCCGCTAAAGCTATTCTTAAATTAAGTTTATCATTTTCATAAAGCCTAAAGACAATTTCTACCGCACCGATGTTTTCCGTTAATAAACAAATTCGCAACCAAGTTTCATACTCTTGATTAGCATAAGGATTTTTCCCATTTTCTTTTTCATGATAAATATGAAAGTAAGCCGGATAATTTTGTTCGTTTTCTCCCATATAAAGCGGTAACATAAACGACATTGATTTTTGATTATTGCCTACCTCATTTTCGTTTTGTAGCGCACTCCGTAAAATAGTACTAAAATCATGTAGCGACTTCGCCGCTGCTTTTAATTGTTCAGCTGGCAAATCAGCAACTTCTGCCAAATCACTTAACTGCGCCATAATCCATAATTTAGGTAAATCTTCAGCTTTATTTTTAACCGCTGCTTGCTTAATACTAAGCGGTGTGAAATCCTCACATAACTTTAATAATTTATTAAATTGTTCTACTTCCTCAGGCTTTAACTGTGCCTTATTATTTAAAAATTGCTTTAAAGCTACTTCTTGCTCCGGCGATATCGTTTTAGTTGTCAGTAGTTGTTGCGCTAGGTTTTTCAGCACATTGGTTAATTCTTTCGGATCAAGAACAAAACCAAAATTTTTACTTAATGAAATATTTTCATTTTGTGTCGGTTCGCCAACTGTCTGCCCTGGTTGTTTTATTGCCCCTTCTTGTTCCGGAGTAAGTTTAAAGATATTCTTTTCTGGTGGCAACCCTTTATTGCTTTTATCACTAAAAAGTTGATTAGTTTCAACATTATCTTTATTGTCTGTTAACAGTGTAAAATCCTCACATAACTTTAATAATTTATTAAATTGTTCTACTTCCTCAGGCTTTAACTGTGCCTTATTATTTAAAAATTGCTTTAAAGCTACTTCTTGCTCCGGCGATATCGTTTTAGTTGTCAGTAGTTGTTGCGCTAGGTTTTTCAGCACATTGGTTAATTCTTTCGGATCAAGAACAAAACCAAAATTTTTACTTAATGAAATATTTTCATTTTGTGTCGGTTCGCCAACTGTCTGCCCTGGTTGTTTTATTGCCTTTTCTTGTTCCGGAGTAAGTTTAAAGATATTCTTTTCTGGTGGCAACTCTTTATTGCTTTTATCACTAAAAAGTTGATTAGTTTCAACATTATCTTTATTGTCTGTTAAGAGTGTAGCATCATTGCTGTTTTTACTGTTGGCACTTTGCTGTTGTTTTACATCATTGCCAGCTTCATTCTTAGTCGGCACCACAAGCTCCGGTTCAGTACTTTCGCTCAAAACAGTATTATTTTTCAAAGAGTTTTGTTCAACCTCTTTAAAAATAGGTTGAGACACTGTTTCCTTGGCAGTAAAGCTTAGACTCTGCTCCTCTGCCAAAACCACCCCACTTTGTTGAGTTTGTACAAAATTTTTCTCATTACTTGGACTAACCAAGGCTTTTAATACTGCTTTTAAGTCCGGTGGTAATTTTTTAGCAAGCTCATTTTCCGCTAAATTATTTTCTCCCATGCTAAAATTTTGTTTTAACACATTCGGAACCTCTTTATTATTCTCTAAAAGCTTAGTAGCTAACTTACTGATGTTTACAGCATTAAAAAATTTACCGTCTTGATTGTCTATTTGTTTTAAATTACTTAATAATGTTTTTAATTGTGGCGACAGCAAATTATCTTCTGCTGTCACAGCATTTCCTTCAACTTGATTTTGCGCTGCAATATTACTTAAAATTTTTAATAATTTTGATAAAATATTAGTTTGATCAATACTGGCTTTTTGTCCTTGTAACAAATTAGCCAAACCTTGCTCTAAATTATTTGTGCTGGCAAAGCCATTTTGTAAAATGTCCATTAACTGCTTTTGCAATTCCGGTGGTAAACTGTTTAGACTTTTCTGGGTAGCCGTACTTAAATTACTTAAAACCTCTAACATAATTTGCACAGAGCTCCCAAAACTGATTGGGGTTTGAGGCTGAAACGGAATATTTTTGTTGCCGGCATCAGCAGTAAAATCCTTAGCGATAACCGGTCTAAATAATTGTCGCTTCACATTTTCATTAGCGCCAACACCATTTATCTCATTTTTCACAATATTATCAGTTGATATTTTACTATCAGTTTTGGTTGTAACGGTTTTAAGATTCATTTTCATCACTCCCAAGATTTTATCGGTTCGAAGCTTTTTCGATGTGCCGGACAAGGTCCATATTTTTTAATCGCCGCGATATGCTCCGCCGTTCCATAGCCTTTATGTTTGGCAAATCCATACACAGGATATTCTTTGTCGAGTTCTGCCATATATAAATCTCGTTCAACTTTAGCGACAATTGAGGCTGCGGCAATCGAAGCGCTCAACGCATCGCCTTTAATAATTGATTTTGAGGGCATCTTTAATTGCGGTAATTTGACCGCATCAATTAAAACACCTTGCGGCTTAGGGTTAAGTTTCTCTAGCACTTGATACATCCCCCACATCGTCGCTTGCAAGATATTCATCTCATCAATCTTAGCGGGCTCTACTAAAATAGATTCAACCGCAATTGCATTTTTTCTTATTTGTTCATATATCGTAACTCTTTGACTTTCTGTTAACTTTTTAGAATCGTTTATTTTATCTAATTTCAAGCCTAACGGTAAAATAACTGCTGCTACCGAAACCGGCCCCACTAACGGACCACGTCCAGCTTCATCCACTCCAGCAACTATTTCAATCCCCTCTTGCTTAAATTCATTTTCATAATCATATAATTTAGCTATTCTTTCTTCTTCTAATATTAACTTTTGTTTATTTTTTTCCCATTTTTCTAATGCCTTTTTAACAGAAACTCTATTATCTGATTTTATCATTCTTAAAAAATCATCTTCTAAGGATTCTTGTTTTAATAAATTTTCTATTTCCTTAACGGTTAAAGTCATCTTTTATCCCCTAACTAACATTTTACTGCTATTTTAGCTTATAAAAAAATAAAAGCAAGATATAAGTTATCAACTCACATCTTGCTCATATTATATAAATTATGCTTCTTTAGCTACTACAACCTTACCATTGTAATGTCCACATTCAGGACAAACACGGTGTGGCATTTTTGGTTCATGACATTGCGGACATGCAATAAGACCAGGAACAGTTAGTTTCCAGTTAGCACGACGTTTATCACGACGAGCTTTAGACGTTTTACGCTTAGGTACTGCCATTTATTACACCTCCTTAAGTTAAAAATAAGGCACTAGCCTATTCTTATTTTTTGAAAAAATCTTGTAATGCTGCAAGTCTAGGATCCATAACATGACGATCACAATTACAATCTGTTTCATTCAGATTAGCACCGCATTTAAGACACAATCCTCGACACTCAGGACTACATATATTATTTAGTGGTTGTGCTAATAATATAGTTTCGCGAACTACATCTGAAATATCTATTTCATCACCACTAAATTCAATAGCATCTTCTTTTTCAATATCTTTGTCATCTTGATACTCTTCTGAAAGCTCTATTTCTTGACTTAAAACATAACTTTCCAAGCATCTGTCACATTGATATTTACTGCTAAATCTTATCAAACCTTCAACAGCATAGGCACAGCCCGTGTTAACAATACTTCCGGTTATTGCAATGTCGCTACAATCAACAAAAATATTATTAACATCGATGTTTTCAGCAGAAGTGATAAATTTAAATTGAAAATTTTCCCCGGCTGATTCCCTAGGTTGTATTACATTTATCTTCATCATATTCCACCTCAACCTCAATCTATTATAGCTACCTTAACAAGGTTTGTCAAGAAATTATGTTGGCAGGTTATTACTTTATAAAATAACTATACAAAAATATTTTTCCCCAGTAAAATTATAGATATCTATCTGCAAAGGAAGAATATTATGACTACAGGTATTATAGCTGAATATAATCCATTTCACAATGGGCATAAATATCAGATTAATAAAATTAAAGAAAAATTTAATAGTCCTATTATTTGCGTTATGAGTGGTAATTTTGTACAACGTGGTGATATGGCAGTTTTTAATAAGTGGCAGCGTGCTGAGATGGCTATAAAAGGCGGAGCTTCCTTGGTCTTAGAATTACCGACTGTTTTTGCTGTTAGTAGTGCTGAAAATTTTGCAGCCGGTGCCGTAAGATTATTAAGTTCCTTAGGGATTGTTGATAATTTATGTTTCGGTGCCGAAACCGCCGATCAAACTTTACTGACCACTTTATCGCAAGCATTAACCCAGCCCGCTATCGCCAGTGAGTTTCAGAAAAACTTAAAGCAAGGATTACCGTACGCGCTAGCCTTAAGTAACGCCATTAACAAAATACTACGGATTGACAAAAATATATTATCAGCGCCTAACAACATTTTAGGGATAGAGTACTTAAAAGCTATTAACCAATATAAGCTCCCACTCCAGCCTTACATCATTACCCGCAAAGAAGCACAACATCATGACCAAACTATCTCCGGTGAAATCGCCAGTGCTACTGCTATTCGCAATTTTTTAACCTCACCGACTACAAATTTAGCCTCAATTAGTAAAGTTATTCCGTCTACCAGTCAAACCATCATTAAAAATTTATTACAGCACAGTCCAGCTATTCCCTCCGTTGAAAATTTAGCGCAACAGCTTTTTTATTTTTTACGCACTGCTACCAGTTTAACACTACAAGACATTCCTTATATCAGTGAAGGGTTAGAGCACAAGCTCCATAAAGCAGCGGGAACTGCTACTACTATTGAACAACTCTTATCTAACGTTAAAAGTAAGCGTTATCCCTTGACTAGATTAAAACGAATATTAATTCATTGCTTATTACAAACCAGCAAAAAAGATTTTCATAATTTCAATACAATCGGCCCGCAATATGCCAGAATTTTAGCCTTTGATGATACCGGTCGTGACTTAATAAAAACCAGCAAAAAAACTGCTACTATCCCCTTAATCTCTAAGCCAACAAAATTTATTAACAGTAATGATATTTTTCAACATCAGCTTTCACCACTACAAAAAATGTTAGCCATTGATATTAAAGCTACTGATATTTATAATTTAAGCCAAAATAAACCTTCAGGTGCTGATTTTGTCACTAGTCCACTTTATTGTACTTAGCAATAAGTTCTGTTATGGTTGGTAACATTTCCTTAGTGGCAATTTCTCCTAAAGCTACCGCTTCTTCCATATAGTCAAAAGAACTTGGTGAAATATGACCAACATCAGGTCTAATCATTACCACCTTGTCATCATTTATCCTGTTCTTCATCAGTTCATGTTCCATAATATCGATAGATTTTATAATAACATCAAAAAAATTATTTATTTTGCAAAAAGTACTGGCATACGATAAGTCTACGGCAATAACAATATCTGCACCATTATTAAACGCAATATCAATCGGCGTTGGATTCACTACCGCCCCATCAACCAATAACATTTCGCCTTTTTGATAAGGCATAAACACTCCGGGAATAGAAATACTGGCTCTTACAGCTTCCGCAACACTACCTTCACTAAATACAACCTCTTCGCCAGCATTAAGATCTGCTGCCACAATTGACAGTGAAATATCAGTTTCGCTAAATTTTCTTTTTTGCGTCAATAGCTTCATAATTGTTAAAGCTTGTTCACCTGAACACAACCCCATCTTACCAATCTTAATATCAAACCAGTGTTCGCGTTTTAAGTTCATTGCCAACTTTAAAATATTGTCAGTAGTATGACCACAACAATACAATGCTCCAATTAAACTACCCATACTACAACCAACAATATGATCTATTTTTATATTTTCATCTTCCAGAACTTTTAACACGCCCACTTGCGAAATTCCTCTTAACCCACCTGAACCTAATACTACTGCAATCTTTGGTTGCATTAACTCACCTCTATGACAAAGAAAACAAGGAGCAAAGCGCCTTGTTTTTATTTTTTATGAATTTTTCTTTTGTTTAATATGTTCATGCGATTTTGTCACTGACTCTAACACATTGCTGACATTAGCAATCACATGTTGAAACACATCGTCGGCATAATTTAAAGAATCAGCCTTTAAGTCAGCTGCATTTTTCTTTGCTCGTTCCAAAATAACTTCTGCTTGTTCCGTTGCTTGTTTTACAATCGCATGTTCATTGATTAGCTTATTAGCATAATTTTTTGCTTGATCAATAATTTCTTTGGATTCTTTATTCGCTGAATCCAAAATTCTTTTTCGCTCTTTCATCAAACCTGTTGCTTCTTGAATTTCGCGAGGAAAATCATTGCGTAATTGATCTAACAATCTTACTAAATCATCTTCATCAACCATTCTCTTGTTTGTCAACGGTACCCTGTTAGAATCCAAAATCAACTGTTCAATAGAATCCAAAATTTCATCCATCGCCATTTAATAAAACACCACCTATTTTATATTTCCGCAAAATGCTTTTTTAATTTTACTTCTACATCAGGAGGGACAAGTCCTTTTATCTCGCCACCAAATCTCGCCAACTCTTTTACTCCGGTAGAACTTAAGAACGAATATTCATTGGCGGTCATCATAAAAACTGTTTCAATCTCCGGGGCAACTTTTTTCATTAATAATGCTCTTTGAAACTCATAATCAAAATCGCTAATTGCTCTAAGACCTCTAATAATAACATTACCACCTTGTTTTTTCACATACTCATTTAGTAAGCCCGAAAAGCAATCAATTTTTATGTTTTTAATATGACTGGTAGACTTTTTTATCATTTCAACACGTTCTTCCATACTAAAAACCGGCTTTTTATTAGGGTTATGAAAAACACCTACGATTAATAAGTCACACATCTGACTAGCACGTTCAAAGATGTCGATATGTCCATTAGTAACGGGGTCAAAACTGCCTGGGCATACTGCTATTTTCATTATTTTACCTCCAAATCAAGAACTGATTTTATATAAAATAAAGCTCACTATTGTTTCACCATATTTTTCACTACGACGCACTTCATAATTTGAAAAATCACTTGTTATAAGTTCATGTTTGGAATGCTCTACTACAATAATTGCTTCATCTTCTAATATCTCATTTTCTTCTAGCTTAGTTAGCGTTTTTTCCACCAACCCCTTGTTATAAGGTGGATCGCAAAAAATTAAGTTAAATTTATAATGTTCACGCGCTAATCTCCCTAAGGCGACAAAAGAATCCATTTTGTAAACTAACGCTTGCCCTTGAAGCTTGCACAAATTAACATTTTCTTTAATTGCATTAATGCTATTTTGATTTTGATCAATAAATATAGCCTTAGCAGCACCACGACTCAATGCCTCTAACCCCAAATTACCGGTGCCACCAAACAAATCTAGTACTTTAGCATCAACTACAATATCACCTAAAATATTAAACATTGATTCTTTAACGCGATCAGCAGTTGGTCTGGTATCCATCCCCTTAGGTGCTTTTAATCTAGTGCCTTTTGCTAATCCTGTTATAATTCTCATCATTATTCCCCTATTTATATATATTCAATATATTAACACATTTATCCAAACTAGTGAACTACATTTAATAAACTGTGCTAAAATAGTAAATATGTCCAATATTTTTACATTGAGGTATGACTATGAATAAAAAAATCATTATTGCCATTTTATGTTTATTATCAATGATAACAATTTATTTTTCAACAGGGTTAAAAACTATTACAGCTTATCCTGAACAACCTTATAGACTAACAGTATTATTAATGCCTCTTGACAGCCGACCGGCTTGCACAAATTTTGTCGTTGCTTTAGGTAAGATTGCCAATATTAAAGTTATAGTTCCACCGTCAGAACTCTTAGATAATTATCAACAGCCTGGCAACAAACAAGCTTTAATTAATTGGTTACAGCAGGAAAGTAGTAGTGCCGATTATGCTATTATTTCGACCGATATGTTAATTCACGGTGGTTTATTAAATTCCAGACTAGCATCCGGCTCAGTTACTGATGAAGATAACGCTATAATAGCATTACAAAATCTACACAACACTAATCCAACCTTAAAACTATTTGTTTTCAATATAATTCCTCGCCTTTGGTTACCGGATAATAACAGTGTTTATCAACAACAAATTTTGGAATACTCGAAATTAAAAGATAAAGCTCACCAAACCAAAAGTGAAACCGATTTAATCTCATTACAAAAACTTGAGCAGACTATTCCTTCAGATATTATTAACAGCTATAACGCTTTGTTTGAACGAAATTACCAACTTAACCTTAAATTACTGCAACTATTAGAAAATAAAGTTATCAGCAGTCTAGTTATTGGTCAAGATGATGGTCAACAATATGGCATATCCAATATCATTAAACAAAAATTATATCTAGCAGTAGAAACCTTAACAACTAAAGATAACGTTAACATTACTCGCGGAACAGATGAGGTTGCACTAAGTATGTTAGGTCAAATAATCGGTAAAAATACACCCTTAAAAGTTAAAGTAATCTATAATAATGACGATAGTGCTAACATCATTATGCCGTATATGCCTCATTCAGTTGATAAAACAATTCAAGAAAAACTTAAAATCGCCAATCTCCAAAGAGTTGACAATGATAACGAGGCTGACTTTATTTTGTTTGTTAATATTGGCACCAGTGATAATAAAGTTGAGCAACAACAAAGTTCTACTAAAATAAAAGAATTATTAAAAACCCCCACCAAAGTCGCTTTAGTAGACTTAAGCCAACATTTTTCAGCCACCGAAACCATACTGCCAACTTTAATTCAAAATAACATCAATATTAACCAGCTAATAGCTTATGCCGGCTGGAATACTACCAGCAATTCAATCGGCACAGCCTTAACACAAAGTTTAGCCTTTTTAAGCGAGCAAAAAGTTACCACTACTTTGCCTTATTTAAAATTGCTCTATAAGAACAATTTAACTTTTTTAGTAAACCGCTTCTATGAAGATTATTTTTATCTCAAGGAAATTCAGCCAAAACTATCGCAATACCTCACTGCACAAAACATTGACCCTGCTCACCTTAAAGATAATTATCCTTTAGCTAATAACTTTATTATTAAAGAACTATCGGCTAGTCATAATAAACTAAGCTCCAGCAAGTCGTTCCAACAAGAAATTTATATTGACTTCAATAGTAACGGCCAGCAAAATAAATACCAACTAAAAATTATTGATAATACAATAACTGCTAAATTGGCGTGGGAGAGAATTTTTGAAGTTAATTTACAAACCGACTTAACCTTATCCGGCAATCTTGAAAACTAAAATAATATTATTACCTTTAATTTTATGTTATAATATAGAGCGTATTGCATTAATACCAGGAGGGTCATAATGAACGATTATAAAGAAAAGTCACCTACTAAAAAAACTAATAAAGGCTTTAAAGTTTTCTCAATATTTGTCATTGTCATTGCTATAATTTTTGCCGGTGCAGGCTTAGGCTTTTTAACAGCCAGTTTGAATACTAAGCCGGGGTTAATTGATGATATCAGACCACCAGCGTCCTCGCAAATTTATGATATCAACGGCAAGTTGATTACCAATATTCACTCTGAGCAAAATCGCATTCCGGTTAAATTAAGCAAAGTTCCTAAAAACCTGCAAGAAGCTTTTATTGCTGTCGAAGATGCACGTTTTTATCAGCATAGCGGGATTGACCCCCGCGGTATTTTAAGAGCGGTTTGGTCAAATATCACCAATAGAGGTGTCGCTGAGGGTGGTAGTACCATCACTCAACAATTAGCAAAAAATGCTTATTTATCACAAGAACAAACCCTTAAAAGAAAAATTCAAGAAGTCTTCTTAGCATTACAAATTGAACGAAATTATACTAAAAATGAAATTTTAGAATTATATTTAAATCAAATTTATTTCGGGCAAGGTGCTTATGGCGTTGAAGCTGCTTCACAAGTTTATTTCAATAAAAATGTTGAAGACATTACTTTAGCTGAAGCTGCAATGTTAGCTGGAATTCCCAAAAGCCCTAATTATTATTCTCCATTAAATAATTTAAAAGCATCACAAGATCGTAAAAATGTTGTATTGTCTCAAATGGAGAAATATGGTTATATCAATGCCTCTAAAGCGACTGAAGCCAAAAATGAAAAGATAAATATTTCAACGAAGCACGCTCCAACCAAAGAAAGTAATCAATCAAAATTTGCTTCTTATTTTGTCGATTATGTTACTCAAATACTAGTGGAAAAATACGGTGCTGATGCAATTTATAAAGATGGTTTACAAGTCTATACAACTATTGATATGGATATGCAAACAGCCGCTGAAAATGCTATGGCTAAATTGCCAACATACCGTACCGATTCAAATAATGTCCGTCAACCACAAGGAGCCTTAGTGGCAATTGATCCGCAAACCGGTTATATCAAAGCAATGGTTGGGGGTCGAGGTGATGACCAATTTAACCGCGCAACAATGGCAGAAAGACAGCCTGGTTCTGCTTTTAAACCATTTGTTTTCTTGGCTGCCATTGAATCAAATATGTCCCCAGGAACAATTCTTGATGATTCTCCGGTAAGCTTTGGTAGTTGGTCACCGGTTAACTATAACGGCAAATTTAACGGCAAGGTTAATTTAAGAACCGTTGTAGAAAATTCACTGAATGTACCAACTGTAAAATTAACACAAGAAATAGGCGTTGATAAGCCGCTATATTATGCTGAAAAAATGGGTATTTCAACCTTAGTATTAGATGGACCACAAACCGACCGCAACTTAGCAATGGCCTTGGGAGGCTTAACTCGAGGAGTAACTCCAATGGAGTTAGCTAGTGCTTATGGTGTTTTTGCTAATCAAGGAAAACACGCTAAACCGATTGCTATTTTGAAAATATTAGATCGCAATGGGAAAGTCCTAGAACAATCCAGTATTAAAGACTCTAAAGTAATCAGTCCGGCCAGTGCTTATACCATTACTGATATGTTAAAAGGAGTAGTCACTAGAGGAACAGGTACTGCTGCTAATATCGGTCGTCCTGCTGCTGGTAAAACCGGAACTACCAGTGATTATAAAGATGCGTGGTTTGTCGGTTACACTCCAAATTTAGTGGCTTCTGTTTGGGTTGGTAACGATAATAACGAGAACCTAGCTGGCGTAACTGGCGGAGCATTACCAGCACAAATTTGGCGCTCCTTTATGGAAAAAGCCGTACAAGGCTTACCAAACCGCGATTTCAATCGTCCTGATGGTTTAGTCCTTGATTCTACCTCAATGTCACTGGATGCTTCTGAAAAACCAAAAGATGGTGAGGACAAAGACAAAACGACCGATCCAAAGAAAGAGCAAGATAAAGATAAATTAACAAAAGATGCTGATAAAAACAACACTAAAACTAATAGCGAAACTAAAGAACCTGTTATAAAAAATAATGATAATAAAGCTAGTAATCCAGCAACTTCAGCAAATGACAATGCAGGAGCTGCCGCACCACCACCCCTAGATAAAACTAATTAAAATAACAAAAAAGGACGCCTAAGGCTAGATATAAATTTAGCCTCGGGCGTCCTTTTTGTATTCTTATTTATTGTTTTTCATCCTAACAATATCAGAAATAGTATTATTACAACTTAATAAACAATAATATTTCATCAGTTATTTAAAGATTAGTTCTTGCTTAGATTATTCCCCTTTGGCTATAATTCTCCCCAATAATTCTTAAACAAATATAATAATCAAGAAATCTTGTTTTTATTATATTACCGCACAAAATTTGTATAAACTCGCTCTTCAATAATTGGCGCAGCAACACCGGCTTTCTCTCCAGCTTCTTTGCATTTTAAAAACCAAGCCATATTTTTTGCTAGGGTACGCATAATTTGTAACCCCTCCAAATCTTGTGCCACATCTTCCGGTTTAGCACCATGAATCATATTCCAATAATTTGACGAAATAATCGGCATTTGCGATATTGTAAAATATTTATTCAGCTGATCTAATGCCGCCGTTGTGCCAGCCCGTCTTGCTGAAACAATTGCCGCTGCCGGTTTTAAATAAAACAAATTTTTACCGGAGCAAGCATTAGTATAAAATACTCGATCCATAAATGATGTTATCGCGCCACTAGCGGCTGCATAATGAACCGGTGACCCAAAGATAAAACCATCAAAATTTTTAGCAATAGCTAGAAATTCATTTACTTTATCATTAAAAACACATTGACCTTTTTCT
>JAGPMH010000037.1 GCA_018052945.1 Negativicutes bacterium
AGCTTAAGATTTTTTAAAAATTTTTTCACAAACTTTTCACTTCTTTCAAAATATCTTTACTTATTCATAATCCTTATCACCATAATCTTCATCATCTTCGTTGATATCTTCATTTAAAAATTCATCATCCAAATAAGTATCATTATAATAAAACTCATTATCATAATCTTCATTTATTTCATTGTTTTTATTAACGTTATTATCATTGTTATCATTAGAGAAATAATTAATAAGCATACCAAGACCAATAAAACTAAGCAATGAAGTCCACACTGATTTATTTTTGCATAAGGTTATCGCACTATTGCTTTTTTTATAAAGCAACAAATATATTATTAATAAAATAATTATTACTATTAACAAAATCACCATTATAACATCCCAACTTTCAAATAATTAGAAGTGTTATTATAATAATTCTTCTAATTATTTGAAAAACCTGCTATTTAGAACTTTAATACAAAATATATTTAGAGCCCCTTCCGCCTTAAATAGCGGAAGGGGCTCTAAATATATTTATAAATCATTCAATATTTTTTTAGCATAACGTAAGACTTTGCCAATTCTTATTTCTGTTTCTTTTAGCTTATTAGGCTGTGCTAAAACTAAATCGAGTAAGCGTTTTTTTATAATGATAAAATCAGATTCCGCCAAGCTAAAGATTTCTTCAAGGTCTTTAACGGCAGGTTCAAGAACTACTTGAGTTTCTTCAATATGCCAATTACGTCCATCAATAATAGCAATATCACCATATTTAGGAATATAAGTTTTAGTAGGGATAACTTCTTCAACATATTCAGCAAATGGCTGTGAGGCACTTAGTTCACCATGAACTAAGAAAATATTATTAGGAATCGGGTTTACTACTTGTTTTAACCAATCAACAATCTGTTCTCTGTCCGCATGCGCGGAAAATCCATCCAAATTGTATATTTTAGCCCTTACCGTGATTTCTTCACCAATGATTTTAACACGTTTAATACCATCAATTAAGCGTTTCCCCATACTATCTTCGGCTTGATAGCCAACAAATAATACACTAGACTCCGGACGCCATAAATTATGTTTCAAATGGTGTAAAACGCGGCCAGCATCAGCCATACCACTAGCAGAAATAATAATAGCGGAACCTTCGATATTATTTAATTCTTTTGATTCATCAAAGGTTTTTGTTAGTCGCAGATTAGGCACATCTAAAATACTACCATCATAAGATAATAAAGCTAATGTTTCCTCATCAAATTCTTGTTGATTATTATCAATAATATTAGTAGCCGCAATAGCAAGCGGACTATCAATCACAATAGGAATTTCGGGGATTTTACTTTCTTTTACTAGTTTACTTAGATAATACAATACAGATTGTGTTCTGCCGACTGCAAAGGAAGGAATAATTATATTGCCACCTCGTGCCACCGTATCATTGATGATTTCAGCCAATTTAGCTTCCTTATCATAAAATTTATGAATCCTATTGCCGTAAGTTGATTCGCAAATAATATAATCAGCACCACTAATAATACTAGGATCCTTGATGATGGGCTGATTAGGTTGTCCTAAGTCTCCAGAAAACAACAATTTTACTGTTTCATTATTTTCATGCACAAAAATCTCTAAAATAGCTGATCCCATAATATGTCCGGCATCATTAAACCTAACCGTAATATTTTCATCAAGCATTAAATCTTCAACATAATCAACTTCCACAAATTGTTGTAATGCTAAAAAAGCATCATCAACAGTATAAATTGGCTCGATTATTTTTTTCCCAGAACGTTGCCCTTTTTTGTTAATTAACGAAGCATCATATTCTTGAATATGAGCACTATCAGGTAACATTATTCGGCACAATTCATTAGTCACTTTAGTGGCATAAATAGGCCCTTTAAAGCCATTTTTGCACAGCTTAGGAATTAATCCGCAATGATCAATATGAGCATGCGTTAAAATTACACAATCTATAGTCTGAGGGTCATATAAAAACTCACGATAATTGAGCATTCTTACAGCTTTTGAACCTTGAAATAAACCACAGTCAATTAAAATTTTCTTATCTGCAACTTCTAATAAAAAGGATGAACCTGTTACCATTTGTGCTGCGCCTAAAAATTGCAATTTCATGTTTCATACCCCCAAATAAATTAAATCCTCTGTTTACTCACCCATCGTTTTTACTTCTGGCTGTAAGTTAACGCCATGCTTTTCATAAACAATTCTTTGTATTTCTTTAATTAAGTCCAGCACATCTTGTGCTGTCGCACCACCCGCATTAATAACAAAACCAGCATGTTTAGGAGAAACCATTGCCCCACCAACTTTAAACCCTTTTAACCCGGCTTGCTCAATTAAAGTTCCAGCAAAATATCCTACCGGTCGCTTAAAAGTACTGCCGGCACTTGGCATATCCAGTGGTTGTTTACTTTCCCTTCTAGTAGTGAAATCATTCATCTTTTCAGTAATTTCAGTTTGATTATCAGCTCCAAGATTTAAAGTAACTTCACAAATAATATGATGATTATCTTGAAAAATACTATGGCGATATGAAAAATCAACTTCACTATTCTGATATTTAATTATTTCACCGGCTTGATTTATGGCAGTAACGCTTTCTACAACTTTACTCATTTCACCTTCATAAGCTCCGGCATTCATAAACACGGCACCGCCAATGCTCCCCGGTATTCCAACTGCAAACTCCATTCCACTATGACCATTTTGTGCTGCGAAATTGGCTACATCTTTTAATAATGCACCGGCCCCAACAATAAATCTATTATTTTCAAATTTCATTTTTGCAAAATTGTGCCCAAACTTGACCAAAACACCTCTAATCCCTTTATCTAATACTAAAATATTGGAACCATTACCTAAAACATGAAGGTTAACTTGGTTTTCTTCACATAATTTTATTATTTGTGAAACTTCTTGTGTTGATGATACATTAATAAAGATATCGGCAGGACCACCAATTTTAAAAGTAGTATGTTTTGCCAAGGGCTCATTTAATAATATATTTTCACTTGGTACTATTTTTTTTATTGCTTCTAAAAAAGCGCCATCAAAATTCAAAATTTAAAACCTCCAACTTAAATCAAACCTTCAAAACCGTGTTGTCTTAAACTCTCGTATAATACAATAGCTACTGCATTAGATAAGTTAAGCGATCTAGCTTCACTATACATCGGAATTCTAATACAGTTCTCTTTGTTTAAATTCAATATTTTTTCCGGTAACCCTGCTGTTTCTTTACCAAAAACTAAAAAATCATCAGGTGAAAATTTAATTTCTCCGTAACTTTTAGTGGTTTTGGTTGTATTAAAATAAAAATTACTTTCTGGATACTGTTCATATAACTCTATAAAACTATCATGATAATGCACTTTTACTAAATGCCAATAATCAAGGCCTGCTCTTTTTAAAGCTTTGTCATCAACGGAAAAGCCTAAAGGCTTTACTAAATGTAAATCCGTTCCGGTGGCTGCACATAATCGTGCAATGTTACCGGTATTACCAGGTATTTCGGGTTCTACTAAAACAATATGCATTAACTACACCTCTATTAATATTTATAATTATATTATATACAATTATCTAAAAAAAACAAAATCCCACCGACTAGCAGTGGGATTTAAATTTTATTCTACTTTAAAACTGCACCTGTACTAGCCGAAGTAACCATTCTCGCATAACGCGCTAAATAACCACTAGTTACTTTAGGTAGAGGCATTTTCCAATTTGCTTTTCTTTGTGCCAATTCTTCTGAACTAACTTTAACCTCTAAAATTCTATTAGGAATATCAATGAAAATTGTATCATCATTTTCAACCAAGGCGATATTACCACCTTCCATTGCTTCTGGTGAAACATGTCCAATACAAGCTCCTCTAGTAGCTCCGGAGAATCTACCATCAGTCAATAATGCTACTTTCAATCCCATTCCAGCAATTATTGCTGTCGGATTAAGCATTTCTCTCATTCCCGGACCACCTTTCGGTCCTTCATAACGAATAACAACGACATCACCATCAAAGACCTTACGTGCTAAAATAGCTTCAATAGCAGCTTCCTCAGAATCAAATACTTTTGCTTTTCCTTCGAATACTAGCATATCTTCAGTAACAGCACTTTCTTTTACTACAGCGCCATCTAATGCTAAATTTCCTTTTAAAATGGCAATACCACCCTTATTACGATAAGGTTCCTCCACTGTTTTTATAACCTCTGATGATCTGATCACTGCATTTTCAATACGTTCTGCCATCGTTCCGGTAATTGTAATAGCATCAGTATGAATTACTCCACGTTTAGCTAATTCTTTAATTACAGCACTTATCCCACCAGCATCATTTAAATCTTGTAAGTGATGGAAACCTCCTGGGCTTAACTTTGTAATATATGGTGTTTTAGCACTGATTTCATCAAATAATGATAACGGTAAATCAATACCAGCTTCGTGAGCAATCGCCGTCAAATGTAATACAGTATTAGAAGATCCACCAATACCCATATCAACAGCAATCGCATTTTCAAAAGCATTTTTCGTCATAATATCACGAGGCTTAATATCTTTTTTTACTAATTCCAAAATTGCTTCACCAGCTTTTTTCGCCAAGGCTTTTCTTGCTCCGGTATGGGCAGCTGGAATAGTTCCATTCCCCGGAAGACCCATCCCTAATGCTTCTGTCAAACAATTCATGCTATTAGCAGTAAATAGTCCGGCACAAGAACCACAGCCTGGACAAGCTGATTGTTCCATTTGATCTAATTCTGTTGCTGATATTTCACCAGCTTCAAATTTACCAGCAGCTTCAAAAATTTGGCTTACACTAATTTCTTTTTGATCATGACGGCCCGCCATCATCGGCCCACCACTAACAACAACACATGGAATATTTAAACGTGCTGCGGCCATTAACATACCAGGAATTATTTTGTCGCAGTTAGGAATTAACACTAAGCCATCAAAAGCATGAGCGCTCGCTACCGATTCAATAGAATCAGCGATAAGCTCGCGACTAGCTAAAGGATAACGCATTCCCTCATGACCCATGGCAATACCATCACAAATACCAATAGACGGAAATTCCATCGGTGTTCCGCCTGCCGCTGAAACACCCGTTTTAACAGCTTCAGCAATTGTTCTTAAATGAATATGACCTGGAATTATCTCATTAAACGCATTAACTACACCAATTAATGGTTTTTTTAAATCTTCTGGAGTATAGCCCATTGCATAAAATAATGCACGATGAGCAGCTCTTGTTGAGCCCTTTTTTACTGTATCACTTCTCATTTAAACCCCACCACTTCTTTACTTTAATTTATTAACAATATCTCCTTGATATTGACCATAAATATTTATAATTCAATATCGTTTTACATTTTCCTTCTTGTTGTAGAGGAAATATGTATTTATTATAGAAATATTATAAATAATATATTAAACTAAATAATATAAATAATCCAGTAAAAAAAGAGGTGTTTTTATGATAAAGCAAACAGAACGTACTTCTGATGCATTTATAGATGATAATTTAATTTTTGAATTGTTAGATAATTCAAAAAAACTTGCTCAAAACAAAGAATCTATTGCAAAAATAATCAATAAAGCTAAAACTTTAGCGGGGTTAAGCGCAGCTGAAGTTGCAATATTATTACAGGTTGAAGATAAAGAATTATTACAAGAAATTTATAAAACAGCCCAGTTTATTAAACAAAGTATTTATGGTGACCGAATTGTGTTGTTTGCTCCGTTATATTTATCGAGTTATTGTATTAATAATTGTACTTATTGTGGTTATCGTACCAGTAACAAAAAACAACTGCGCCGAAAATTATCTATGGCTGAAATAAAAAAAGAAGTAGAAATTTTAGAAAATTTAGGACATAAGCGTCTTGCGATTGAGGCTGGTGAAGATAATGTCAATTGCCCTATCGATTATGTTGTAGATGCCTTAAAAACAATCTACTCCGTAAAAAATGATAACGGTAGTATCAGACGAGCTAATGTTAATATCGCTGCGACAACTATTGCTGAATATGAACTTTTGAAAAAAGCAGGGATTGGAACATATATTTTGTTTCAAGAAACTTATCATCGCGACACTTACCAAAAGCTACATTTATCCGGGCCAAAAAGCGATTATAATTGGCATACTACTGCCATGGATCGTGCTATGAAGGCCGGAATTGATGATGTTGGAATTGGTGTCTTATACGGTCTATATGATTTTAAGTATGAAACTGTAGCTATGTTTTTGCACGCTGAACATCTAGAGCAAGAATTTGGAGTCGGTCCACATACTATTTCTGTCCCTCGTCTAAGACCAGCAACCGGTGTAACTTTAGATAAATTCCCACACCTAGTTAGCGATGCAGATTTTGCAAAAATTATTGCAATTATTAGGCTAGCAGTGCCTTATACCGGCTTAATATTATCAACTAGAGAAGATCCGGCTTATCGTGATATTTTAATTGATTATGGTGTTTCTCAAATCAGTGCTGCTTCCGGTACCGGTGTTGGGGCATATCGTGAAAATTATGACAAAAATAATACTGCTGAAAGTAGTATGCAATTTGAAACCAGCGACACTAGATCTCCTAATGAAATAATTCAAATGCTATGTGAAAAAGGCTATATTCCAAGTTACTGTACCGCTTGTTATCGTCAAGGGCGTACTGGTGATCGATTCATGGCTTTAGCCAAATCAGGCGAAATTCAAAATGTGTGCTTGCCAAACGCTATTTTAACCTTAAAAGAATATCTAATAGATTACGCTGATGAAAAAACTAAAGCAGTCGGCAATGCCTTAATTGCTAAAGAAGTTGAAAAGTTAAGCAATCCTAGTGTTAAAGATAAAACGATTGCTACTTTAAAAGAAATTGAAAATGGTAAGCGCGATTTTTATTTCTAAAACAATTTAAATAATTTTAAAATATGATATAATAATGATAATATAGTTTTTACTTATTATCTTAAGAGGAACTTATCAACTTAATCATTAAAGAGGTAATACAAATGGAATTGCGTCAACTAGAGTATTTTCAAATGGCCAGTCGCTTAAAAAATATCACCAGAGCCGCAGAAAGATTAAAGGTTTCACAACCGAATATCACTGTTGCTATTAAAAAATTAGAAGCTGAACTTGGCGTTCAATTATTTGATAGAAGTCAAAAACAACTGACTTTAACACCGGAAGGAACGGTTTTTTTAAATCGTATTGATATTGCTTTACGTAATATTCAAGATGCCTTATTGGAGTTAAATGATTATAAGCAATTACAAAAAGGCTCCATCAAAATAGGGATACCACCAATGATTGGAGCTTATCTCTTTCCCAAGATATTTTCAGATTTTCGACAACTTCATTCAAATTTAGATATTTATATCTACGAAGAAGGCTCTATTGCTATTAGAGAACAATTAGAACGTGATGAGCTTGATTTTGGAATTGTCATTACAACCAATGCTCCTTCTAATCTTCAACTATTTCAAATGTCCACCAATCAAATTGTCGCTTGTTTACCGAATGATCATCTGTTAGCCAACAAAACTACTATTTCTTTTAATGATATTCATGAAGATAATTTAATTATGTTAAAATCAGGCTCTTATTTACGTCAAGCAATTCTAACGGAATTTGATAAGCATAATATTGCTCCAAGAATAATTTTAGAATCTAACCAGATTGAAACCATCAAAGGATTAGTCGCTAGTGGCGTTGGTATTTCTTTTTTACTAGATGTTATTGTTCATAATGAAACTACTTTGAAAGCTATTCCACTGACCGAAGCTAAATATGTCGATATTGGACTAGCATGGAAAAAAGATAAATATGTATCAAAAGCAGCTCAAGCTTTTATTGATTTCTGCAAAACTCATCTAACAGTAGCTCAACAATAACATTTTTATGGTCTACATTATTTAATATGATTATATTTTCTTAAATCTTTTACCACTACAATAAAAATGCACCTTACTTTTTCGTAAGGTGCATTTTCTCTAAGGTTTTAAAGTCCATTATAACATAGTGGACTTTTTATTTTTCTTTTTCGGCTTTTTAATGCAAGTAGTGGTTTCTTCAGGAACCTTACTATTAAGTTTCTCCTCCAGCAACTGCCATACTTCTGGTTTTTCGAAACCTTTCCGCCAAGCTGCCACACCAGCTAAATTATACTTTTCTACTAAATTAATTTTTTTATCCAATGATTTTTCATTTTCAATCCAAATCTTATAAATGGCACCATCTTGTTGGTATTGAACATAATCTTGACCTTTATCTTCTAACCACAGAGGCTTTAACTTTTTATCTTTTATTATTGTATCAATTTCGTGCATTGCTACAGTTTTAGCTTTAACCTTAATTTTTCCAGCTACTGTTTGTTCTTGCCACTCTCTCATATAAAAAGGTAGGCCTAACACTAATTTTTCATTAGGTACATCCTTTAAAGTATTAACAACACCATTTTCCACCCAAGGCAAAGACGCTACTGAACCACTAACTGGACTAGTGCGCCAATGTTCATCGTAAGCCATTAACATCACATAATCAACGATTTTGCCAAGAGTCTTACGATCATAACATTTTGACCATTGTGAATCATCCATTGGTGCTGTAACATCAATGGATACCTTTACATTAATATCATGTAATGCTTTAGTTGCTTCCAACATAAATTGATTTAAAAGCTCTCGATCGCTTTCATAAATATTTTCAAAATCAAAATTAATACCATCAACTTCATATAATCCGGCATAAACCACCAATTGTTTTATGATATTTTTCCTGGCATTTTTATCATTAAGAAATTTATGGGTTAAATCCGGATCAAAACTATTAGTAATTAGTGGCCACAACTTATACTTATTTTCTTTTGCCATTACACTATATTGGTAATCAGCTTTGTTCGCAATCATTCCATCAGCACTGACAATACTAAACCAACTTGGTGATAATATGTTTAATGCCGGCAATTTTTCTGTAGCGGCGGATTCAGTTAAAATAGGTTGCCACACCATAACAATTTTTGCTAAATCATTAGTAGCACTGTAATTAAGTTTAACTGGATTATAATAAGAATTTCTATTAGTAGTAATTATTATATTATCTTCATTTTCTTCAATGCTAATTCCTAATAGTAGCCCTAAGCGGTCAATATTAAGATAATCATTATTATTGATCTTTTCCAGTGGATACATTATTTTAAAGCCATTAAAAATCAAGTTATTGGTCTTATCATTATTAAATTTAATTTTTGGCATACTAAAATTAATTAATACCTGTTTATTAGGATTATCTATCGCCATATTTTGATAAAGATAATCTTTAACTAAATTAAGGGGAATCTTTATTTTACCATCTATCAAATTTGCATTGTCTTCGGTTTGAATAATCTTATCCGGAGTTTTAATTATTATTTTTTTCTCAGCTGCCCCGGCGATACCCATTGTAGTAATTACAAATAGTATTACAAATAAACAACATATTTTTTTCATAACCTTCTCCCTATTATCATTTTAAAAATAAGACAGATAATATCGTTAATAAGCCACGATATTATCTGTCGAGTTTAATCTATGGTCTTGTCTTTGGCATTATCAATAATTTCTTGAGCGATTTTTTGTGGAACCTCTTCATAATGCGAAAATTTCATATCAAAAAATCCGCGACCTTGAGTGATTGAACGTAAATCAATCGCAAAACGGAATAGTTCCGCTACCGGTGCTTGAGCCTTAACGACCCCGATACCAGTTAACCCTGAGTCCATACCATTAATCCGACCACGCTTAGTATTAAGATCTGCAATAACATCACCCATATAATATTCAGGAATTGTTATTTCCAAATCATAAATTGGCTCTAATAAAACAGGCTTAGCTTGCATTACTGCTTTTTTTACCGCAGCAGCACTAGCAATCTTAAACGCCATTTCCGAAGAATCTACATTGTGATATGAGCCATCACATAAATCTACTTTCACATCAACGACTGGATAACCGGCTAGTATTCCTGCCTGCAAAGCCTCTTTTACTCCTTTTTCAACAGCCGGAATATATTGTCTTGGAACTGCACCACCAAAAATTGAATCAGTAAATTCAATTCCTGTTCCCGGTGGTAGTGGTTCAATTTGTAACCAAACATGACCATATTGTCCATGCCCGCCACTTTGTTTTTTATGTTTAGCTTCAACTTTTTCTTTCATCCTAATTGTTTCACGATAAGGAATCTTAGGGTTTTTCAATAATAGCTCTACTCCGAATTTTCGTTTAATTTTATCAGCAATAATTTCCGTATGCATCTCACCGATACCACTTAACAAAAACTCTGCAGTTTCAGCACTTTTCACATAGCGTACCGTTGGATCTTCATCTAAAATCCGCACTAATGCGTTACTTAATTTATCCTCATCACCCTTATTTTTTGTTTCTACAGCCATCGTAAACATTGGTTTAGGATAAATTATTTCATCAAAGACCACCGGAAAGCTTTTATCGGTTAGAGAATCACCGGTAACCGTATCTTGTAGTTTTGCCACAACCACAATATCACCGGCTAACCCTTTTTTAAGATTAATTTGTTGTTTCCCTCTTAAACTGAAAATATTACCAATTTTTTCAACTTTATCTTTTAACGGATTATAAACAGTACTGTCGGCAGTTAAACTACCGGAGAAAATCCTAATATAACTTAGCCGTCCGACAAAAGGATCAGCAGTAGTTTTAAAAACTAAACCGGAAAACGGACTGTTTTCATTAATCTCGACCAATTCCTCTGTTAGATTATTAGTCGCTAGATTATCTAAACTAGGCTCTGGCAGATATTCAATAATATCATATAATAATTTATTTACCCCGATATTTTTTAGAGCCGAACCACATAATACCGGAAATAATTTTGCATTCTTGATTCCTAATTTTAAAGTGGTAATAAGTTCATTATCTGAAATTTCTTCACCCGCTAAATAGCGATCTAATAACTCTGGATTAGTTTCGACAATAGTTTCCACCAATCTTTCTTTCGCTTTAGCAACTTCTTTTTTTAGAAATTCAGGGATTTCACCCTCGATAATTTGCTTTTGACTAGTTTTAATACGTGTACTCATTTCTAGCAAATCAACTACACCATGAAAAGCTTCTTCCGCGCCGATAGGAATCTGGATTGGCACAATACCGGCACCAAACTTAATTTGTAATTGTTCAACAACATTATTAAAATCAGCATGTTCGCGATCCATTTTATTAACAAAAAAAGCTGTTGGTTTATTTAACTCTTTACAATAATTCCATACTTTTTCAGTTTCAACTTCAATCCCAGCTGGTGCACAAACAACAATTAAAGCACTATCAGTTGCACTTAGTGCGCCTTTGACTTCACCGAAAAAATCCGGATAACCCGGAGTATCAATAAAATTCAATTTAGTATCTTCCCATTCACAAGAAACTAATGCGTTGGAAATAGTAAGCTTACGTTTAATTTCCTCTGGTTCAAAATCAGCTACTGTTGTTCCATCATCAACTTTACCTAAACGATTAGTATGTCCTGCATTATAAGCTAATGCTTCTGTTAGCGATGTTTTACCGGCTTTCCCATGAGCTAATATAGCGATATTTCTTAAGTCACAACTACCATATTCTTTCACGCTAATCCCTCCTGAACAGTTCACTAAATTTTCATTTACTAGTTAGTAATATTCGCTATTTAGTAAATAAAAACCTTTTTTATTTACTAAATATAAAAAACCTCAGCACCTACTAATAAAAACTTTTATCAGTGATACTGAGGTCGTTGTTATTAATTCATTTCTTCAAACCGCATTAACATAAAACACAAATCAGAAATTCTATTTAATGCAATTAATAAGGTTTCGCTAACAAATTCTTCTTTTGATAACCGCCATAAACTTCGCTCAGCTCGTCTAGTTACAGTTCTTGCTAAATCCAAAAAAGCACCGCCACTATTCTCACCGGAAATTAAAAATTTATTAAGAGGTGGCAGCTTTGCTGTCAATTCATCTAAAACTTTTTCTAACTCTACAATAACTTCACTTTTCACATAAGGCTCTGTTAAGTTATTGCTAGCAAGCTCTGCCATTATTAACATATTTAATTTTTGAATTTTCAATATTTCATCTTTAACAGATTGTTTTTGACAAAAAAATCTTGCTAAGCCTAAAGTTGAACTAAGTTCATCAACATTGCCATAAGCCTCAACCCTTAACCCTGATTTTTCCACACGTTCACCCGACAACAAACTAGTCATACCTTTATCACCGGTTTTTGTGTAAACAGCCATTTCATTCACCTCTTATACATTTTAATTCTTCATATTTAAAAAACAATTCAATCTCTCGCCTTGCATTTTCTTTACCATCAGAAGCATGAACAATATTATAAGTAACATCCTGCGCAAAATCTGCTCTAATTGTACCTTTAGAGGCTTTTTTCGGATCAGTTGCTCCATTAATAGCTCTTACTTTCTCAATGGCATTTTCACCACTTAAAACCATTACGATACATGGTGCTGATAACATAAACTTAATTAATTTATCGTAATAACTTTTCCCCAAATGCTCTTTATAATGTTCGCAAACTATATTTTCATCCAATTCCACCAGTTTTAAAGCTCTAATTTTCAAGTCATTATCTTCATAACGCTTGATTATTTCACCTGATAATCCGGCTTTATAAGCGTCCGGTTTTATTATTACTAAAG
This sequence comes from Negativicutes bacterium, assembly GCA_018052945.1. Taxonomy (NCBI): domain Bacteria; kingdom Bacillati; phylum Bacillota; class Negativicutes; species Negativicutes bacterium. The sequence goes on from JAGPMH010000037.1 coordinate 12,714, forward strand.
TCTCTTCCATCAGCATCATCCCTACTTTAAATATTTTGCTGCTACTTCACTATAATTTAGCGCCGACTTTCTAATTGCCTCAACTTCCGCTGGTGTCAATTGTCGGACAACTTTACCAGGCGAACCCATCACCATTGAATTAGGAGGTATTTTCTTTCGTTCTGTTATCAATGTTCCGGCGGCTATAATGCAGTTTTCGCCAATTTCGCAATAGCCAAGCAAAATAGCCCCCATACCAATTAAACAATTATCACCTACCGTACAGCCATGGACAATGGCCCCATGACCAACGGTAACATAATCACCAATAATCGCCGGACAATCACCCATTACATGAACCGTAGAATTATCCTGAATATTAGTAAACTTGCCTACTTTTATTTTTTCAATATCGCCCCGCAAAACAGTGTTAAACCATATATTAGAATTATCACCTAAAGATACAGCACCAATCACAAATGCCCCTGGAGCAATATAAACATCATTACCGATAGTAGGCTCTAAGTTTTCATATTTTAAAATATTCTTATTCATTACTTCAAAAGCTCCTTGTAACAATCTTTATCAAAATCTTCAAGAATTTTAGTCAATAATGATACCCCGGCATTATAATCGTCTAGATGAATAATACCATTGTGACTATGGATGTATCTAGTAGGAATACTTAATACAATACTTGGTACCCCCACTGAATTCAAGTGAATGCGCCCAGCGTCAGTTCCGCCACCTTCACTAAAGACCAATTGATAAGGAATTTTATATTTTTCGGCAATATTAATAACATAATCTCTTAGCTTAATATGAGGAATCATACTAGCATCGTAAATTGTTATCCCAATACCACGACCGAGTTTACCAGCAGCTTTATCTTCAGTGACTCCCGGCACATCACCAGCGACGCAAGTATCAATAATAAAAGCAATATCAGGATCAATAACCTTGACGCTAGTTTGTGCTCCTCTTAGTCCGACTTCTTCTTGTACTGTACCAACACCATACACAGTGGCAGCAGTATTTTTTAAAGCTATATTTTCCATAACCTCTGCCATAATTGCACAACCGATTCTATCATCCCAAGCTTTTCCTAACAGCATTTTATCATTAGCCATTACCGTAAACTTACTATATGGTACAACTGCGCACCCTGGCTTTACGCCAAACACTTCCAGTGCTTCTTTATCATCTTTCGCACCAATATCAATATACATATCAGCTTTTTGCACCAATTTTTTGCGTTCATCTGGACTTAAAATATGTGGTGGTTTACTACCGATTACGCCTGGAATAACACCATTTGATGTCAAAACATCAACTCTTTGTCCTAATAAAATTTGCTCCCACCAACCACCAATTGTTACAAACTTTAAAAAGCCCTCTTTGGTTATAGTTTTTACCATAAACCCGACTTCATCCATATGAGCAGCTAACATAACTTTTAACTCTTTCTGCTCTTTTCTCGAAAAAATAACACTACCTAATTTATCGTAGTTAACTTCATATTGATGTGCTAATTTATCAATCAATAATTGTTTTACCGGAGTTTCAAAACCGGAAATTCCGGCAACTTCTGAAATTTGCTTTAACCAATTTAATTTTTTTTCCATAATATTCACCTCAAACTTAGACTCTTATTTTATATACTGCCTTATTTATAGTTTTCCTGCTTAATTTTATTAAAATAAAATGTTGAGTTATTAACTCAACATTTTAAAATAGTTTAATTATAGTTTTACCAAATCTTTACGATCAATTCTCAGCCCTTGATCTTCTTTTAAATTATGTTGCTTAATATCTTCTTCGGCTAAGCCTAGTTCTTTTGCCATAACATGTTTCACCCTTGGCCCACAGAAAAACCCTTGACAAGTACCCATACCGGCTCTTGTTCTACGCTTCATTGCATCTAAAGATTTAACCTCAATTCCCCGCTGCATTGCATCAACAATCTCTGTTTCAGTAACCCTTTCACAACGACAAATAAATTTTTCTTTGGGATCAACAGCATCAATACTGCCTTTAAAATTATCATCTTTTTTAATTATTATTGCTTTACGATAAGGATTAAAACTTTCTTTTGCTACAAAGTCTAGTCCTGCATTTTTAAGAATTTCTACAACTTCTAGCGCAATCGCCGGCGAAGAAGTTAACCCTGGTGAATCAATCCCAATTAAATTAATGAAATTTTTATAATAAGAGTTTTCAATAATAAAGTCTTTTTTATCAGCAAATGGTCTATTCCCTGAAAAAGAGCGCAAAGCTTTTCTCATATCAATATCTGGAACAGATTTTTTAGCAGTATCAACAATATATTTTAACCCCTCTAACGTTGTTCCTAAATCATTTTTTTCAGTAATATCTTCAGCATTAGGACCAATCATCAGATTACCATGATAGGTTGTTGTCACCAAAATCCCTTTGCCCAGTGCTGTAGGTACTTGGAAGATAACAGAATTAGTTAAATAATTCTGCTCTTTACCCAAAATAACATATTGACCGCGGCGTGGTGTAATTTTATAGTCCTCAATACCTACCATTTTAGCAATTTCATCACTATATATTCCCGCCGAATTAATAACATACTTTGCTTCAACAA
>JAGPMH010000038.1 GCA_018052945.1 Negativicutes bacterium
CTTTTTTATTGAGTAGTCAATAAGCCGAGTTCTGTACCATTATGGTGATGATCATTTATCTAGATTATCAGTTACCTGATAATTCAAGCGACGCAACCCGGAAGGATCAGCGGGCAACTTCATCCCTTCCCTATTCGGTCTTGCTCCAGATGGGGTTTACCAAGCCAGCTAGTCACCTAGCTGCTGGTGCGCTCTTACCGCACCGTTCCACCCTTACCCAGAAAACTGGGCGGTCTTCTTTTCTATAGCACTTTCCCTAAGGTCACCCTCGCTGGACGTTATCCAGCATCCTGCCCTGCGGAGCCCGGACTTTCCTCAAATGCCCTTTGGCACTCGCGATCATCTTTCATACTCAATAATATTATAAATTTATCATTGATTGCCCTTAAAGTCAAATGCCCCTCATTTTAGCCTCAATATTCTGAACCTTGGCGTTTATATCGGTAGCTCCAACTATTTCTGATACTATTGCCACTATTTTAGCACCACTTTTAACAACAGACTCTACATTATGTTCTTTAATGCCACCAATAGCAACAAAGGGAATTTTAATATTGTTGCTGACATAATTTAAAAAATCTAACCCTAAGCCTTTACCAGCATCCTTTTTGGTGGCAGTATCAAAAATTGGACCTACCCCAATATAATCAACAATCTTACTATCTTCTGCTAAGTGCGCTTCTTGTGGTGAATGTGTCGACAACCCTAAAATTTTATCTTTCCCCAATAACTTCCTCGCAATTGTTATCGGCAAATCTTCTTGACCGATATGTAAACCATCAGCATCAACCGCTAACGCTAAATCCAAGCGATCATTAATAATAAAAGTAACCTGAGCTTCCTTCGTTAATTTTCTGATTGCTAAACATTCTTCATACATTGCTTTGAAGCTTTTTTCTTTTTCCCGATATTGTATTACCTTAATTCCTGCTGCAATCATTTCAGATACAACTTGCAGATTAGTTTTACCCCTTGATAAAGACTCTGCTGTTAAGCCATATATTTTTGAATTTAAAAAATTATTCATGTTGCTATCTCCTTATTCCCAATTACCAGTTCCAGCACAATATCAACCTGCTTTGCCGCCGCAATCATAACCTTTGGTGCTAACGGTGGTAACGCTAAATTAATATCGCTTTCAAAATCTCCCACCATATAAAATCTATTGTTAATTTTCCTAATAACAATCTTATCACTATTGCCAATGCCAGCAATCCCAGAAACAGCAATAATATGTTTTGCCAAAAGATGGCAGGCTTCGACTATAATCTTTTTGGCAATAATATCGTCAAATGCTTCCAAGATAATATCTTGATTTTTAATCAAATTATTAACATTGTCAACCGTCAACCGTTCTTTTATTATTGTTATTGTTGCTTGATGATTTATTTTTAGTAGGTTTTCTTTTAGCCCACAAACTTTAAGAGTCCCAACTTGCTCATTAAAGAAAAATTGTCGATTAAGATTGCTTGGTTCAAGTTCATCATAATCAATTATCGTGATTTTTTCAAAACCACACCGCACTAACAGCATCGCCGCATTAGAGCCTACTCCACCCGCACCGGCAATTAAGATTTTCGTATTTTTTATTTTACTTAACTCTGTTGTCTCTAAATACTTGGTTAAGCCCTGCTGTAAAAAATTATTCATAAATTAAACCAATCCTTATAAATCGGTTGATACCCTTTTTGATACAAAGCATTACTAATATCTTCTACACTTCGTTCATCTGCAATCTCAAATTGTCCCGGCTCGCTACTATTACTATGTCCACCCACCGCGGTACTAACGCCAGCTGACATCTTCGTTATCCCTAAAGGTATTAAGTTATCACGAAAATTCGCTGATTCTCTCGATGAAATGGTAATGCCACTGTTGGGCATTAGTAACCGAAACGCGCTGATATACTGTACTATATTTTTATCATTGACATATTCACTGGGGATAAAGCCCCCTAATTGAGGTCTAATTCGTGGTGGAGAAATGGCAATTTCAACTGCTTGATATTTTTTTTGCAAATACAATGCATGAATCCCTGTAAAAAATGCTTCAATCCGCCAATCGTTTAATCCTAACAATGCCCCAATATTTACACTTCTAAGCTTTGCTTGACAAGCCCGCTCTGGTGCTTCCAAGCGAAACAGGTAATTTGTTTTAGGTCCGGCCAAATGCATTTTTTGATACACAGCTTCATTATATACTTCTTGATAAATAGTCATTCCATCACACCCTGCAGCTTTCAATGCATCATATTCTGCTAATGTCAATGGATAAATTTCAATACTAACTGAAGAAAAATATTCTTTTAATATTTTAATAGCTTCTACAATATAAGTTACCGGCGTTTGATTTTTATCCTCGCCCGTTAAAACTAAAATATGGCTAAGACCTGTTGCCGCAATAATTTTCGCCTCTGCTCTTAGCTCTGCTTCGTTTAACTTATGTCGTTTAAGCTCATTATTAATTTTAAATCCACAATAAACACAATTATTAACACAATAATTAGCTAAATATAGTGGTGTAAAAAGTTGTACGGTCTTACCAAAATACTGTGTGGTGAGTGCATTTGCTCTTTGGGCTAATTCTTCTAATACCGTTTCGGCGATTGGTGCCAGTAATATCAAATAATCATTTTTCATTAGTTTTTTCTTGCTTAAAACTGTTTTGACCTCGGATATTTTAACCTGTTCCCAAAACTGCCAAAAATCAAAATCTTTATATTCCGCTAGTTCTCTAAAAAAAGACATTGCTTCACCTTCTTATATTAGTTGTGTAAAAACCCAGTTAACGGCGATGACGCTTTAGCACTCTGTGCAACTGGTCCTAACCCTGCTAAAAATGCTTTTCGCCCACTTATCACACCATATTTAAAGGCTTCTGCCATTTGGGTCGGATTTGTCGCCGTTGCAATAGCGGTATTTACTAATACTGCCGCCGCTCCCATTTCCATAGCTTCAGTTGCTTCAGAAGGTCTCCCAATCCCTGCATCAACGATTATGGGCAAAGATATTTCCTCTATCATAATTTTAATTAATTCTTTTGTTTGCAACCCTTTGTTACTACCAATCGGCGCCCCTAATGGCATTACCGCACTTGCACCCACCTCTACTAACTTTTTTGCTACCATTAAATCCGGGCTCATATATGGCAAGACAATAAAACCTTCTTTTGCTAAAATTTCCGTCGCTGTTATAGTTTCAAAGTTATCCGGCATTAAATAAATATTATCAGTTATAATCTCTATCTTAACCCAATTACCACACCCCATTGCTCGGCCCATTCTAGCAATTCTTATCGCTTCTTCCGCAGTTCTAGCGCCGGAGGTATTTGGTAATAAAATTGTTTCAGGAGGGATGTAATTTAAAATATTTTCAGCTTGTTGCTGCGGATTCACTCTTCTTAAAGCCACTGTTACAACTTGTGATTCTGCCGCAGTTATGGTTTGTGGCATTAATGTATTAGCTGAAAATTTACCCGTACCTAAAAATAATCTACTGTGTAATTTTGTTCCACCAATTGTTAATAAATCTTTCATTTCAACCACCTCCAACAAAGGCTACAATTTCTAATTTATCTTCAGCCTTTAATTTTATTTGCTCCCACTGATCCCTAGCGATAATCTCTTTATTATACTCAATAACAATTCCCGCTAAACTATACTTAAACTCCGCTAACAATTCTAATAGCATTACATTTTCTTGAGTTTCGTGTTCAATTCCATTTATTCTAACCTTCATTAAAATCCCCCCAAAACAATAAAAAACACGCCTCCCATAGTGGTAAAGGCGTGCTTAAAGACACTCATCCCTTGTACTGCCTACGCGAGCATTATCTCGATCAGGTTAGGTCTGGTGCTTTTAGCCCACTCTCAGCCCAAAACATGAGCTCCCTTGACAAAACTTATTAAGTTTTACACATATAGTAACTTTATCAGGCTTAATAGTCAAGCTTTTTAGCTAAACTTAAAAATATCTGTGCTGATTTTATCAAACTCAATTTTTTCAAGTTGCCACTTAGCACTATCAGCCTTTGTTGTCAAATACTGTGCTACTAATTCAGCCATATGATATTCCGTACCAAAATGACCGGCATCAATAATATTAATATCATTCTCCAACGCTTGCTGAGCTTCATGATATTTAACATCACCAGTAATAATAACATCTGCACCTTGATAAGCTGATTTTACAATAAATTCAGCACCACTGCCGCTACAAATTGCTACTTTTTTAATAATTTTATCACTCTTACCAACAAACCTTACATTTTGAAGCTTCAATAAAGTTTTTACTTTTTCTAAAAACTTTTCCATCGTCAGCGGTTTCTCTAGTACCCCAATTCGCCCTAAGCCATTTTCATTAATAGTATTTTCTAATTTATATAAATCATAGGCTACTTCTTCATATGGATGAGCCTTAAGTAGTGCTTTAAGAACTTTATTGACAATTTTAGTAGGCATTATTGTTTCTAGTCGATATTCCGCTACTTGCTCTAACTTATTTACATTTCCGATAAAAGGGTTTGTACCGTCTAACGGTTTAAAGCTACCGGTTCCGGCCACGGCAAAGGTGCATTCAGCATAATTACCAATTTGTCCTGCTCCGGCTTTACAAATTGCAGTCCTAACTTTTTCAAGATGTTCCTGCGGTACAAAAACAGCCAATTTCGTCAAATCTTCTACTGAACTTATTGTTAACGGCTTAACAGCTTGCAGTTGAAATTTCTCTGCTAACAGATCATTAATCCCGCCTCTAGCAATATCTAAATTGGTATGTAAGGAAAATACTGCAATATCATTTTTTATTAAAGAACTCAGCATTTTTCCTTGCGGTAAATCCGTCCTTATATGTTTTAATGGCTTAAAAATTAGCGGATGATGTGCTACTATCATATCAAAGTTGTTGGCAATAGCAAATTCCACTACTGCACTAGTAATATCTAAGGCTACCAGTAGCTTGTTAACATCTTGGGCCGGATTTCCTAATAGCAACCCCACATTGTCCCAGTGCTCCGCCAAAGAGCGCGGTGCTAATTGATCTAAGGCTTCCATCACTACTTGGCATTTGACAGACATTGTAGTTTCTCCTCCAACGCTTTTATTTTTGTTTGATACAATTTGATTTTTTCTTTAACATCAGCTTTTTCACTATGGTTAAGACTTTTGTAAATACTTTTAGCTTTATTCAGCAATTTATTTAAATGCTGTTCTAACAAAGAGTGTTTTTTCTCCCATAATTTAGGCCCAATCTCATATAAAATTTCTTCGACAATAGCCTCTATCCCTTTTTCAGCGACAATAATTTCATACAACTTACCTTCGTCTAGCACTAAGTCTTCTGCTACAATTTTAAAAGAGTTTTGGCTTAACCACAATCTAACACCTTGAGCATTATTCATTGGTTGTAAGATTAGGCGCTGGACTTGTTGTGCTAAATTCAGCTTAGCACTAAGAATTTCCACAATCGTAGTTCCGCCCATTCCAGCAATTGCGACAATATCAGCTTCACCTTCTGCTAATACTGTCAAGCCGTTACCAAGTCTAACCTCAATTTTCCCGGCTAAATTATAGTTTAGCACCGCCTTTTGGGCCGCTTCATATGGTCCTTGATTATAATCTCCGGCAATAGCTTTTTTCACAATACCGTTTTTTATTAAATAGATTGGCAAATAAGCATGATCTGTACCAATATCCGCAAAAACTTTATTGGGTAAAACATAATTGGCAATACCTTGTAGTCTAGATCCTAAGTTCAAAATTACACCTCATCTTTAAATTATTTCTTATTAATAATATATCATAATCACTATCATTAATAAAACTGCACCGAAAATAGCTTCAACAACTATTTTCCGGTGCAGTTTTATTGTTAATCTAAATAGCAAAATAATATCATGGAACTTTACTGTTGTAACAGTTGCGTCAATGGTATTTTTTATTATTGTGCTAATTTTTTATAAAGAGCAATCCGTTCTTGAGCATCTTTTTCAATTTTGCTAAACAAATCTTCTGCCAATTCTGGATATTGTCGCTGCAATGCCGAAAATCTAACTTCACCTAATAAAAAGTCTCTTAACGGCATAATTGGATCTTTGGAATCTAAAACAAACGGATTTTTACCTTGTTCTTTAAAATCAGGATTATAATGATATAAGGACCAATAGCCTGATTCTACGGCACGTTTTGATTCCTCTTGACTAGTACCCATCCCATTTTTAAGACCATGTGCTACACATGGCGCATAAGCAATAATCAAGGATGGTCCTTTATAAGCTTCTGCTTCTGCAATAACTTTTAAAGTTTGATTTTTATCTGCCCCCATTGCAATCTGTGCCACGTAAACATAGCCATAAGTCATTGTCATTAACCCTAAATCTTTTTTCTTGGTTTTCTTACCGTTTGCTGCAAATTGTGCAATAGCTGCCGTTGGCGTTGCTTTAGATGATTGTCCACCGGTATTAGAATAAACTTCAGTATCAAACACCAACACATTTACATCTTCACCACTTGCCAAGACATGATCCAAACCACCATAACCGATATCATAAGCCCAACCATCACCGCCAAAAATCCACTGTGAGCGCTTCACTAAGAAATCTTTATTTTCCGCTATTTTATCCAATAATAAAGAATTAGTCATCGTACGTTTTTCTTGTCCCAAAATCTCTATAACTTTTTCACTTTTTGCTCTGGTTTGTTCGTTATCATCAAAAGCTTCTACCCATTCTGTTAAAGCAGTTTTTAAATTCTGCGAAATATCACTTTCAATAGCAGCGCTAATATCTTCCAATAATCTGTTTCTAACAGCATTACCACCTAGTAACATACCTAAACCAAACTCGGCATTATCTTCAAACAGAGAATTAGCCCATGCTGGTCCATAGCCTTTGTGATTAGTAGTAAATGGAATCGACGGTGCACTGGCCCCCCAAATCGAAGAGCAACCTGTGGCATTGGCAATCATCATTCTATCGCCAAATAATTGCGTAACTAATTTAGCATAAGGCGTTTCACCACATCCTGCACAAGCACCAGAAAACTCTAATAATGGTTGTTCAAATTGACTACCTTTTAACATATTTTTCTTAATTGGATTCTGCTTCGGAATAATGCTTTGTACATATTCCCAATATACTGATTCATGCTCTTGTTCTTCTAGTGGAACCATTTCCAAAGCTTTTTCTTTCGCTGGACAAACTTGACGACAATTGCCACAGCCCGTACAGTCTAATGGTGAGATAGCTAAGTGATAACTATAGTCTTTTATGCCGATTGCCGCTTTCGCCTTAAAACCCTCTGGTGCATTTTTAACTTCAGCTTCATTTAGCAACGTTGGTCTAATAACCGCATGCGGACAAACAAATGAACATTGATTACACTGAATACATTTATCAACATCCCATTTTGGAACATTAATAGCAATACCACGTTTTTCATAAGCCGTAGTCCCCATTGGGAAAGTACCATCTTCAATTCCTACAAAAGAGCTTACTGGTAAACTATCACCATTTTGCCTATTCATTGGTTCCAATATTTTTTCAATAAACTCAGGTTTAGAATCATCATGAGCTTCTACAAGCTCAAGTTCACTCCATTCACTTGGAACTTCAATCTTCACCAACGCTTCCATTCCTCTATCAATCGCACCTTGGTTCATGTCAATAACAGCTTGACCTTTTTTTCCATAAGAAGTAACAACCGCTTCTTTTAAGTATTGAACCGCTTCTTCAGTTGGAATAATATCAGCAAGCTTAAAGAACGCCGCTTGCATAATCATATTAAAGCGACCACCTAAGCCAAGTTCTCTGGCAATTTGCACAGCATTAACAATATAAAAATTGATTTGCTTTTCAGCAATATATTTTTTCATAGCCACCGGCAATTTTTCTGCTACTTCTTGGGGTGTCCATAAAGTATTTAATAAAAATGTACCTTGTGGTTTTAAGCCCGCCAATAAATCATATTTATCAACATATGATTGCTGCGAACAGGAAATAAAATCAGCTTGATGTATTAAATACGGTGAACGTATTTTATCTTTACCAAAGCGTAAATGAGACATTGTAATACCGCCTGATTTTTTGGAATCATACGCAAAATAGGCTTGTGCATACATTTCAGTATTATCACCGATAATTTTTATTGCACTTTTATTAGCTCCTACGGTACCATCTGAACCTAATCCCCAAAATTTACAAGCAGTTGTTCCTGGTGGTGTAAAGTCAATTTCAAAGCCAACATCATCTAATGACTTAAACGTAACATCATCCACAATCCCAATCGTAAAGTTATTCAGTGGCTTTTCTGCTTTTAAATTTTCATATACCGCTAAAATATGACGCGGCCCAACATCTTTACCGCCTAAAGCATAACGCCCTCCAACAATTACCGGTTTAGTGTCAGCCTCATAAAAAGCTGCCTTTACATCCAGATATAGAGGCTCTGCCAAGGCTCCCGGTTCTTTAGTACGATCTAATACCGCAATCTTTTTAACAGTAGTCGGTAAACTTTTCAAGAAATGTTTAATAGAAAACGGTCTATATAAATGAACTGTTAATACCCCAACTTTTTCACCTTGAGAATTTAAGTAATCCACACTCTCTTCAATAGTTTCACAAACTGAGCCCATTGCAATAATTACTGATTCTGCTTCGCTGTGACCATAATAGTTAAACAATTGATAATTACGGCCCGTTAACTTATTAACTTCTTGCATGTATTCTTCAACTATTTCCGGCAAAGCATCATAGTATTTATTAGACACTTCTCTTTCTTGGAAATAAATATCAGGGTTTTGTGCAGTCCCTCTAACCACTGGATGATCAGGATTTAAGGCATTGCGTCTAAAGTTAGCCACAGCTTCCCAATCAAGCATTCTTGCCAAATCATTATAGTCAATGACTTCTATCTTTTGAATTTCATGTGATGTTCTAAAACCATCGAAACAATTTATAAACGGAATTCGACCTTTAATTGCCGCTAAATGTGCTACCGCACTTAAATCCATTACCTGTTGAACACTACTTTCTGCTAAAATTGCACAACCGGTTTGCCTTGCTGCCATTACATCTTGATGATCACCAAAAATATTTAATGAATTTGTCGCCAAAGCTCTAGCACTAACATGAAAAACTCCTGGTAACAATTCACCGGCAATTTTGTACATATTAGGCAACATCAATAACAATCCTTGTGACGCAGTATAGGTTGTTGTTAAAGCACCAGCTTGTAATGCCCCATGAACTGTTCCGGCTGCGCCACCTTCTGATTGCAGTTCAACAATTTTAACTGGCTGACCAAATATATTTTTTTTCCCTTTTGCTGCCCAAATATCAACACTTTCCGCCATTGGTGAAGACGGTGTTATTGGGTAAATAGCCGCTACTTCCGTAAACGCATAAGAAATATAAGCTGCGGCAGTGTTTCCATCCATCGTTTTCATTTTTTTTGCCAAGGTAATCACTCCTTCATCTATGTTAAGATGTTCTAATATGTTCTTTCAATTTCTTTGTTTTAACAACAGTATTTTAGCAAATAATGATTAAGATTAATCATTATTTCAACATTATAACTAAAAATACTTATTCAAAATTATACCATTAAATTATGAAAAATAAACAGTTAATTTTATTGAAGATAATATTTATTTCTTAATATATAATATGTTTTAAGCTACTTTTTTATATTTAAGTTATAAATTTAATTTTTACAAAATTATATCTGTACTATAAATTCAACCTTAAAACAATAAATATTTACAAAATATTATTTTTCTTGACTTAATTTTTATATTATTGTAACATTATCATTAATTAAATATTCTAAAATCGTTGATTGAGGATAGTAAATTTACCACGTCAATTTAGAGAGTCAGTGGTTGGTGCAAACTGATTTGACAAGGTCTATTGAATGGTCTCAGGAGTGGAATCTGAATTATAGTAGGTGCCTCGGTGGTCTGCCGTTATCAGACTAGGATAATATCCAAAGAGAGAGTCTTTTGACTAATTGAGGTGGCACCACGGTTTATATCGCCCTCTGCTTATACTTTAAGCAGAGGGCGTTTTTATTTTATTTAAATTTAGGAGGAATTATCATGGTTGAAAATAATACTGGGTATTTTGGTCAGTTTGGAGGATGTTTTGTTCCTGAACAATTAGTTGCACCTTTAAAAGAAGTTGAAGAGTGTTTTTTTAAATATATCAATGACCCTGAATTCAAAAAAGAATTGGGCTATTATTTTACCAACTATGTTGGTCGTCAATCTCCTCTTTACTTTGCTGATCGTTTAACAAAAGAACTTGGTGGTGCAAAAGTATATTTAAAACGTGAAGACTTAAATCATACCGGCGCTCATAAAATCAATAACGCACTAGGACAAATTCTATTAGCAAAGAAAATGGGTAAAAAAAGAATTATTGCCGAAACCGGAGCTGGACAACATGGCGTTGCCACTGCTACCGTTTGTGCTTTATTTGGTTTAGAGTGCAGTATTTATATGGGTGAAATTGATATAAAACGCCAAGAGTTAAATGTTTTTCGCATGAATTTATTAGGAGCTAAGGTTGTATCGGTAAGTAGCGGTACTAAAACCCTTAAAGATGCTGTCGATGCAGCATTAATGGATTATGCTGAAAATTATAATGATACTTTTTATTTATTAGGGTCTGCCGTAGGTCCTCATCCTTATCCTACAATGGTTCGCGAATTTCAAAGCATAATTGGTGAAGAAGCGCGTCGTCAAATTTTAGCAGCAGAAAATAGACTGCCTGATTATTTAGTAGCCGCTGTAGGTGGGGGCAGTAATGCGATTGGTTTATTCCATCCATTTTACGATGATAAAACTGTTAAAATTATTGGGGTAGAACCAGGTGGTAAAGGACTTGATACTCCTGATCATGCTGCTAGTATTTCTAAAGGCTCTGTCGGCATTATTCACGGCTTTAAATGTTATACTTTACAAGATGAACAAGGAGAACCTTTACCGGTTCATTCTGTTGCTGCCGGCCTAGACTATCCGGGAGTTGGACCGGAACATAGCTTTTATCACGAAAGTGGCCGCGGAGAATATGTCAGCGTTAATGATGATGAAGCTTTAGATGCGTTTTTTATGTTATCAAAACTAGAAGGAATCATTCCAGCTATTGAAAGTTCTCATGCAATTGCCCATGCAATAAAATTGGCTAAATCTTTACCACAAGATAAAATTATTATTGTAAATTTATCCGGTCGTGGTGATAAAGATGTTGGCCAAGTTATTGATATGTTGAAAAATGGAGAAATTGACAAAAGTAAAATCGCTACTGATATCTAACAACTATATTAATAAAAGCTTCTGCTAAAATTATGTTAACCTCTTAATCTTAGATTTAGTTCTAACTTAAGATGCATAAAAAGGCAGAAGCTTTTTTTGATTTTAAAAAATATATATATTTTATCCATATATCATTAATAATAGCATTTATGTTATAATGTCTACATTAGTTTATTAAGGAGGGTGTTGTACTGCATGAAAAATTATGTCAACCAATTAATTCAAAAAATTATGGACGATAATCCCGGTGAAGTTGAATTCCACGCTACAGTAAAAGAAGTTTTAACCTCATTGGTGCCTGTACTTGAGCAAAATCCACAATATCTAGAGCATTCAATTTTAGAAAGAATAGTTGAACCAGAGCGTGTTGTTTCATTTAGAGTTCCTTGGCTCAATGACGCCGGTAAAATTATGGTTAATAAAGGCTACCGCGTACAATTTAATAGTACGCTTGGTCCATATAAAGGTGGTTTACGCTTCCACCCTAGTGTGAATTTAAGTATTATTAAATTCTTAGGTTTTGAGCAAATTTTCAAAAATGCTTTAACCGGTCTACCTATCGGAGGCGGTAAAGGTGGTTCCAACTTTGATCCAAAAGGTAAAACAGATCACGAAATTATGGCGTTTTGTCAAAGCTTTATGACTGAATTGTCACGCCATATTGGTCAAGATACCGATATTCCGGCGGGCGATATTGGCGTTGGCGGTAGAGAAATCGGCTACTTATTTGGTCAATACAAACGTTTAAGAAACGCTTATGAGGCCGGAGTTTTAACCGGCAAAGGATTAGACTACTGGGGTAGTCTAGCACGAACAGAAGCGACTGGTTATGGACTCCTTTATTTTATGCGTCATATGTTAGCGGATGCTAACCAAAGCTTTGAAGGAAAAACAGTAGTTGTTTCTGGTTCTGGTAATGTTGCAATTTACGCAATGCAAAAAGCAATGGAGTTTGGTGCTAAAGTTGTTGCCTGCTCTGACTCTAATGGTTATATCTACGATCCTAACGGTATTGATTTAGCCTTGGTAAAAGAACTAAAAGAAGTAAAACGCGCTAGAATTTCAGTATATGCTAGCAAGCGTCCTGGAACAACCTATACTGAAGGTTGTACAGGAATTTGGACTATCCCTTGTGATGTTGCCCTTCCTTGTGCAACGCAAGGAGAAATTGACTTAGAATCTGCAAAAAAACTTGTTGCTAATGGGGTTCTTGCTGTTGGTGAAGGCGCAAATATGCCATCAACTTTAGATGCTATTGATTTCTTTATAAATAATAAAGTTCTATTTGCACCTGCAAAAGCTGCTAATGCCGGTGGGGTTGCTGTATCAGCATTAGAAATGAGTCAAAACTCCATGAGATATAGTTGGACTTTTGCAGAAGTTGATAATAAACTTCAACAAATTATGGAAGATATTTATAACAATTCTAAAGAAGCTGCTGAAAACTACGGTTTCGCTGGAAATCTTGTAATGGGCTCAAATATTGCCGGATTCGTTAAAGTTGCCGATGCAATGATTGCTCATGGAATAATTTAAAAAATTTTCATAGTAAATATAAATAAGAAACTCGGCGTTAATAACGCCGAGTTTCTTATTTATATTCTAACCCTAATTTTATTGCTTTCATATTAAGTTCAAATATTTCAGGTCTTTTTCCTACTAGTTTTTTCATTGCTTTTTCTACATTATTTAAATTTATTAGCTTAGATCTTTTAAGCAAAGCTCCTAAGCATACCATATTGGCCAGTTTAGGTTGGCATAACTCATTGGCAAGTTCACCCGCCGGAATAGCGATAATTTCTACGTTATCAACATTAACGGTATTAACATCTACAATTGATGAGTTTACAACCATTACACCATTATCGTTTATTTTTGTCACAAACTTTTCAAAAGACTGTTGATTTAAAGTTATCCCAAAATCAGCCCTCTCAATTACCGGCGAATGAATTTCATCATTAGCAATTATCACCGAACAATTAGCGGTTCCGCCACGCATTTCCGGTCCATACGAGGGAATCCAACAAACATTATATTCATCTTGCATTCCGGCATAAGCTAATACCTTGCCAATAAACATTACACCTTGACCGCCAAAACCAGCTAATACTACTTTATCTATCATAATTTGGCTACCTCCTCTGAAACTTTTAATTCACCCATTTGATAGATAGGTAGCATTTTTTCTTGTAACCACTTTAAGCTTTCAACCGGTGACATTCCCCAATTTGTCGGACAGGTAGAAAGCACACTCACCAATGCAAAACCAAGCCCTTGCTGTTGCACTTGGAAAGCTTTTTTTATCGCCTTTTTTGCCAACCTAATATTCTTAGGACTATCAACCGATACTGACGCAACATATACCGCTCCATTTAGCGTTGCTATCGTTTTCGGTAAGTCAATCGGCGCACCAGCTAAGTTAGTATCACGACCATAAGGACTGGTTGTCGTCACCTGTCCATCCAGAGTCGTTGGTGCCATCTGTCCACCGGTCATTCCAAAAACCGCATTATTAACCATAATTGTGGTTATCTTCTCACCACGAGCAGCTACATGAATAGCATGTGCAGTTCCAATCGCTGCAATATCACCATCACCTTGATAAGTAAAAACTATTTTCTCCGGCAACGCTCTTTTTACCCCCGTAGCAACAGCTTGTGCACGACCATGAGCAGCACCAACAAAATCACAATTGAAAAAGTCTAAAGAAAACCCGGCACACCCTACCGGAGCAATACCAATAGTTTCTTCACAGATATCAAGTTCTTCCAACACTTCACCAATAATCCGATGAACAATCCCATGAGTACAACCCGGACAATAATGAAAAGGGATATTTGTTAAGCCCTGCGGACGCGAAAATATTTTTTTCATTATAGCCCCTCCTTTAAGTTTAAATTGAATTCTAGATTTAATTTATCAAAAATAGCTTGTTGGGTTGGTAACATTCCACCTTGTCGACTGTAAAAATGAACCGGAATATTGCAATTTACCGCTAGTTTTACATCTTCAATCATTTGTCCTGAGTTTAACTCCAACGTCAAAATTCCTTTGGCAATAATATTTTGAAAGGCTTTTTCCGGAAACGGCCATAAGGTTATCGGTCTAATCAATCCGAGCTTTACACCTTGTGCTCGTGCTGCAAGCACAATGCTTTTAGCAATTCGACCACAAGTACCATAACCGACTATTAAGTATTCAGCATCTTCAACTTGAAAATCTTCCCACATTTGCTCAGTATCTTTAATGTCTTGGTATTTTTTTTGCCAGTTTAAACAACTAGCTTCAGCCACTTCATTGGTTAAAGCATAACTGGCTATTTTTCGTTTATCGCGATCCTTTGCGCCATTAGTAATCCAATCTTTTTCCGGTAGTTGAACATTTTGAGCTTCCTTTAATTCAACCGGTTCCATCATTTGACCTAAAAATCCATCGGCTAATACTAATACCGGATTACGATGCTTATCAGCTAAATCAAATGCCAGCATCGTATAATCATACATTTCTT
>JAGPMH010000039.1 GCA_018052945.1 Negativicutes bacterium
TATTAAAAAGATGGCAATAAATAATGGATTAAAAATTGCGAGGTTAGTTTTGGCATAAATATAAAGACCGATTTTATAAGCGATAATACATAACAAAATAATGCTAAGTGGATTGTCCCAAAAAGATAACATAGTTTAGTCCTTTCTGAATTTTTGTTGGAGCTTCATAGTGTATTTAACGGCTAGTGCAGTTACCACAAAGGTTAATAGCGTTGTGACAAGAATAATGGCGCTAAATTGCCATAAAATATTTTCAATTAAATAATATTTTCCCAAGATTGATACTCCGGCGGCAATAAAAAAGAATCCCATATTTTTGAGAAAAAACGAAGAAATGGTTTCGATTTGTGTTAGTGTAATAGTTTTTGTTAGTAATAATAATAACAGCAAGGTTATGCCAATAATGCTTACCGGGATTGGTAATGATATATTTAGCGAAATTATATTAGATAAAAAAACTAATAAAAAGGTAAAACTTATTTGTAATATTAAACTCATAGCAAACTCCTATAGATGTTAATCACGAGAATTTATGATAATACTTTTAGTAGATAAATTCAACTTCAACTTTCTGCCTATGAGGTCATTAATCCGCAAATATTATTAAATTTTTATATTAAGGTTAACTATAGTAGTTTTTCTAAGTTTAAAAACAAGAAGCTTCTTAATATATAGTAGTGAATGATATTAAGGAGGAAAATTGATGAGTAGAAAAATTGATTTCAGAGAATTGCAAATTTTAGCAGAGGCTAGTAAAGAAGAATTATGGATATTAGCTAATGGTAAAAACCGGGATGTTAAAATATATTTACATTGGTCGGCGGGGCATTATCAGCAAATTTTTGAAGAATATCATTTGAATATTTGTGGTAATGGTGATCTTATTGTTAGTACTGATAATTTTGCTAAAATCTTAGCACATACATATTGCCGTAATACCGGAGCGGTAGGGATAAGTTTATGTTGTGCGTATTTAGCAACTCCGGCTGATTTGGGCTTAGAACCGCCGACAATACAACAAATAACTACGCTTACGACAGTAATAGCAATATTAGCTAAAGTTTTAGATTTAACGATTGATCAAAATAGGGTTATGACGCATGGTGAGGCTGGGGACAATGTTGATAGTTTATTGCTACATGAATGTTATGGTCAGAACACAACCAGAGAACGATGGGATTTAGCAATCCTTAAAGAAAATGAAGATTGGGGTAGTGGTGGTATTTATTTAAGGAAACAAGCGCAAGAAAAATTTAAAATATTAAAAGGTTAAAAATAAAGTGCCTCGAGCATAACAAATATTGCTCGAGGCACTTTATTTTAATTAATTTTTGATGGTGAACTTGATTTATAAATGAGGTAAGTAGCATAAACTGAAATCATACCAACTAATAATAATGTGGAAAGGGAATAGAAAATTTGCTTTTTCAAGAAACTTAAAGTGTTATCTTCATCTTCTTGAACCACCACAGTCCATTTTGCTTTTTTAGACTTGGCATAACTAGCAAAAAGATTTTTCCCTTTATCAGCATATTTTACGCTACCAGAGATTTGATTTTGTGATGCTTTAAGCGGTGCTAAGGTTTTAACATTAGATAAATCATTAAAGATGGTATTATCAGGATGGCTGATAACATGACCATTATTATCAGCTACAAAAATACAGGTTTGACTATGTTTCATATCATAATTATAATTTACCAGTTCATCAATTCGGCTTAATTTTAATGGTGCTGAAATAACACCGATAATAATATCGTTTTTCTTTATTGGCACCGAAATAATGGCAATTGGCTGATTAGTCAACTTTGAAATTAAAATATCGCTGATGGAAAAATTTTGACCGCGGATAATGTCTTTAAAGTATTGACGATCACTGACATTAAAAAAATCTCCGCTATCGCGTGCTATTTGTTGACCGGAGGTATTGGCAATAAAGATTGTAGTAAAGTCATTGTTATATTTTTTGACAGAATCCTGAAGAATTGGCGTTTGTTTAACAGGATCCATGCTTTGAATTTCCGGTAAAGTTGAGATAAAGGATAATAAGTGTTCTTTTTCTAAGAGAAAATCATCAATATCATTGGCTAAATTTACTGCTACTAATTGGTTGTTATAAGACGTGCTAACTGATAAGCTTTGATAAGTCATATAGGCACTGGTAAAGATAACAAACAGTGCCGGTGTTAAATTTATAAAAATAATAAGTTTTAGTAACTTTTTAAATAAGAGCCTATCATTCAAATTTTTTGTAAAGCCTAACATATTTTCAAATATCAGTCCTCTCTTAGTGGATAATTATATTACATTTTATCATAAAATAGCGATTTAAACCAAATTAATATAATATTTACACGCAAGAACAGATGTTCTATAATGAAAATAAGATTAATAAGGTGATGAATAAAATGAAAAAAATTATTATGCATGTTGATATGGATGCTTTTTTTGCGGCAGTTGAACAAAATGACAATGATTGTTATAAAAATAAACCGGTAATAGTTGGTGGTTGCGGTAAGCGTGGTGTTGTCGCAACTGCTTCTTATGAAGCTAGATTGTTCGGTGTTTTTTCGGCAATGTCGATTGCTAAGGCGAAAAAATTATGCCCGGAGGGGATTTTTTTGCCTTGCAATCATAATCGTTATAGTAGTATTTCGAAAGAATTCTTTAAAATCTTAAATGAATTTTCGCCTTGTGTTGAACCCTTATCAATAGATGAAGCTTTTCTGGATTTAACCGGGATGGAAAAAATTTTCAATAATATAGAAGACTATGCTCGAAAATTAAAAAGCCGAGTTTACGAACAGTTGGGTCTTGTTGTTTCAGTCGGTGTTGGCAGTAATAAGTTTATTGCTAAATTAGCCTCAGACCTTGAAAAACCAAATGGATTAGTAATTGTTAAACCGGGGCAGGAATATGATTTGTTAAAAGATAAGCCTGTTAGTATATTATGGGGTGTTGGAGCGAAAAACAATCAAAAATTAAAAAGTTTGGGGATTTATAAAGTTGAAGATTTATTAAAAACTGAGTTTAAAATATTGTTAGATCACTTTGGTCCTTCCGCTTATAAATTAGTTGATTTGGCCCAAGGAAAAGATGAGCGTCAGGTTGTGGGAGTGAGAGAGCCTCAATCAATTGGCAAGGAAGAAACCTTTGAAGTTGATTTGGTCAATACGGCAGCAATAAAAAAAGAATTATTAGCACTGTCAGAAAAGGTTGGATGGCGGTTAAGACAAAAAAAATATTTGGCACAAAAAGTAACTTTGAAAATTAAATTGAAAAATTTTCAGGTTATAACTTGTAGTGAGAGTTTGGTAGAGGGCACGAATTACGATGAAGTAATTTATGATATTGCCTGTAAATTATATGAGCAGATTGAGGTTAAAGAGGCTATTAGGTTATTGGGAATAACGGCCGGTAAACTGCTGAAGGGTAACACTATTAATTTATTTGAAAACACTGATGATAGAAAAAAGGCTTTGTACAATGCGATTGACAGTTTGAAAGAAAAATTTGGAGAAACGGTGATAACTAAAGCAAAATTACGCTGAATTATAATAAAAATTAATCCTGACAACAAAAACTTGGTAAAAGTTGTAGTATAGGGTTAGGAAAATAATAATAAGGGGAGTATTGGTTATAACCAATACTCCCCTTATAAAAAGAAAAAACCCGCAGTGTCGCCCCTTGTTATGTCCAAACCTGTGCCTTACACAGGTGGGCATCCTATTTTTGTTTTTGCCTTCCGGCTGAACCGGCTCGGCAGCTGCAAAAAAATCAGATTCCCATTTCAAAAAAGTAGGTTGGACATAATTAAGGAAAGCGTGCACCTCAGGTATAGATGATACTGTTTTCAAGGCTTATAATATCACGAAATAGCACAATATGCAATTTTAAAAAATGATAACAAGTGCCCTAAACGCTATAAATAACTGATTTTAACGGTGATTTAGCAAAAAAATGAATGAAATGTCATTTGACAATCTTAAGATAAAATTATTGGATAATTTTTATAAATACTGTTAAAATAGTAATGTTATTAATATTGTTGAGGAGAGAGAAAATGAGCGAGAACAAAACAATGAATGTCATATTAGTTAAACCTGGTTGTGATCCGGAAATTTGCAGAATTCCGGATGATGTTAAATTACAAATCGAAACTATTTCAGATTTGTTAGAAGGTAATTTTGCCAGTTGTGAATTATTGGATTTAGGTAATGGGGCATCGCTACATTTATTAGTAAATGATTTGGCAGTGCCACTAGGTTTAGCACCAAATAGAACTTTTCCGGCACCTAATGATCATGAGGTTATTTTTGGCACGGTGATTTTCTTGGCGATGGGTGAAGCGAAAAATGCCAAAGTGCAAATTCCGATGCATATGACGGATGAAGTTTGTTTGCAAATAATTGAGCAAATTAAAATTGCGTTTACACCTTGTCGTGGTGATGAAAAGCCTAATCCGGCTACTGAAATATATCGTGAAAATGTTGGGACGGCGGAAGAACGTAGTTTCAAATGGCAAGAAATAGCTTGTCCAGAACAAATTATTAAAACTTTAGGTAATGGTAAAGTTAAAATGGTTGATACTGGTGAAAATGAAACAGTGATAGAAATAAACGGACGCTACTTCAAGCAAGTTACAATTGCTAGTGGAGCAGCGCCGATTCAATAATTATACAATTTTAAAAAATCTCATTATTTGAGATAATTTATATAATAATTTAGTATAAGTTCCGGAAGACTGTAGCAATTTATTTTTAATTGCTATATCTTCCGGTCTTTTTATTTTAGGATCTGACAAGTATAGTGCTAATAAGCCTTTAACAATTGTTTCGTTAAAAATAAAATCGGTAGTATTAGCGGTTTTAGCTAGAGCTTCATTTTTAAATAAAATCAGTCGAGATAACTTTTCTTCTGTCCCAGTATAATATGTTAAAAAATTCAAATCATTATGCTCAAGATCTTCAGTGTAATCGATAAAATAGTCTAGTAAAATGTGCAATCCGGTAATCCAAGGGAAATAAGCCTCCTTATGTAATTTAATATTAGAAGGCGTAATTTGAGAATTGTTGGCTAAAGCACACAACATAAAAATTCCGAGAGTTGATCCAGTAGCAGCAGCAAACTCCCAATGACTAATAACATTAGTATAACGATTAGCGATTTTAAGCCAATTTAGTAGCTTTTCTTCTCTTAGTGTTGGAGTTAAGTGTTTATATGTTTGCAGGTCACTGTACAATGAGCCTAACGTTAAGATATCGTATTTTATCAAATTGTAACTGGGAAAGCGTTGAATTTGATATTGACAAGTTGTTACTAATTTTTTTAAATAACCACCGTCTTTAGTATAAGGATAATACAGGTAATAATCTTTACATTTTTGAGTAGGATCTAAAGCGTCGGTAATAGCCAGATGAAGTTGGCGAAAAGCCTGCTCATCATTTACTTCAACTCTGTCACAAAGATTATCAAGATAATCACTAATAGTTTGGAAGGCTACGATGAACTTTACAAAATTATTAATATCAACATCCGGTAACATGCTGTAAAAACTACCACCCTGACAGTGGAATTTTTTATCTTTTAAGCTAGCTAAGGCTTGAATTTTTAATTCGCCGGAAATAGACAATCTAACGAAATTTTCCCAATAATATATTTCTTTATCTACCTTGGGTAAAATATCGTGTACGAACTTGTTGACCAGATAGATACTTTTCATGCTATTAATCATAAGGGCCTCCCCATATTATCGATATAACTTGTTTTATATAGTTTGTACTGTTATAATTCAATCATACCTTAAATTGTAAATAATAATCAAGAATTATACTATAACCTAGGGGGATGTATTTATGCAAATGGATTTTTGTGTGGCGATTCATTTTGAGGATGACTATGGTTTTATTAAGTATAATGTAGCGACAAAGCAAGTGATGATTGTTTTAAATAATGAAGTTAAGAAACAAGAAATACTGGAATTTTTAAATAGCGAACTGTCAGTTAATTTACCCAATGATACATTAATGGATTTTTCTGCTAAAGTTGTAGAGCCTTTGGCTAGTTTAGCTGATTTAAAAATTGCCTTAACTAGACTTTGGGATAATACAGGGGTTTTAGTTGATTGGAGTAGACCGGTAGAATGTTAAGAAAAAACCTTCGATAATTTATCGAAGGTTTTTTGAAAAACTGCTACAGGCTCAGGATGTTAAGTTGTGGATAAACACAGCGACTTATCCACAAAACTATCCACAAAACAGAAGTAAGTGTGGATAAGTCGCTGTATAATCAAGAAATATTAAGGTTTTACTTGTGGAAAACTTTTTATTATAAAATAATAGAAAATAAAGGTTGACTTTGTTTATTATAAATGATAAAATAATTTTCGTTGGTTAGCAAAACAATATGACTCCGTAGCTCAGCTGGATAGAGTATTTGACTACGAATCAAAGGGTCGCAGGTTCGAATCCTGCCGGGGTCACCATTTAATAATTTAAAGCTCGTATTTGATACGAGCTTTTTTGTTATTCTATAATAAAACTGTTTTTAAGGATGTTTTCAATATCCTGGCGATTTGGTAGCGGCTTAGTATTGCTAACGTTAGGAGATTGAAAAGTTTTAGCGACAAATAAACTAAGTTCATTTCTTGATAAACTGGTTTTAGGGCCTAACAATGTTTCCAATAATACACCGAAATCAGTGATAGTTTGCATATTTAATAAGCTCAGGACTTTATTAATAAGTTCATGCTGATAATTATTGATAAAGCTCAGATATTGATAGAGCAATAAACCATTAGCTTTGCCGTGCTCAATGTTTTTATAGAAGGTTAGGGAATAACCCATAGCATGGACTGCAGTGGTGCCGGTTTGAGATATAACTACGCCGGCTAACATTGAAGCATACAATAGTTCGATGCGGTCTTCAAGTGTTAATGTCCCTAGTGTTTTTGGTAGAACTTTACCGAGGATTTTTAGTGCTTTTTCAGCAAAAATATTACTGGTTTCAGTTGCTTTTGCTGAAAGGTAACCTTCTAAAGCATGTGACAATGCATCGATGGCGGTATTGATTGTTATTTCTTGTGGTAATTTCATAGTGTACTTAGCATCCAGAAAGGCTACTTTAGGAAAAATAGCTGGACTGTTGATGCTTTTTTTTGTTTCATTAAGATTATCCGTCAAGACGGCGTAAGGTGTAACTTCGCTACCGGTACCGGCAGTAGTAGGAATAGCGATAATAGGTAAGGGCGGTTGATTATAAATACCGGAAAACAACTGTTTTTCATCAATATTATTTTTAGCTAATATTGCAATAGCCTTGGCGGCGTCTAAGGGTGAACCGCCTCCAATCCCGATAATAAAAGAGGGGTTAGTTTTCTGAGCGATTTTTGCAGCTTCTTGCACTTCTTGAATGCTGGGATTACTATTTATTTCATTATATAAAGTATAGTGAATATTGTTTTGTTCCAAAATAAATCGGACATCATTTAAAGAGCCGTTTTGGGCTGATGATTTTTTGCCAGTGACGATAAAAGCTCTAGACCCTAACGTTGTAAAAACATTACTGTGGTCTTTTAGGCAATCTATGCCACATAATACTCTGGTTGGCATGAAAAAATTAAGCATATGCAAAGACTCCTTTTCGTTAGAGGAATTTTAAAACTTCTTTATAGGTTTTAAAACCACCATCAAGATTTTTGCAATTAAAACCATGTTGCTTTAAAATGCGACAAGCTAGATAGCCTCTTAAACCTACCTGACAGTAAACATAAATAGTTTGATCTGTTGGTAAATCAGTAAGACGAGAGCGTAGTTGACTTAAGGGGATATTAATAGAGTGTTGAAGTTTTTCAAAGTTATGCTCGGATGGCTCTCTAACATCTAATAAGAACATTTCTGGCGAATTATTAATTAATTCATGCCATTGGAATGTTTGGAGGAGGTTCCCTAAAACATTTTCCGCCAGATAACCCGCCATATTTACCGGATCTTTGGCAGAAGAAAATGGCGGAGCATAACAAAGTTCTAAGTCTGCTAAATCTTCAATGGTTAGATTTCCTTTAATAGCAGTGGCGATAACATCAATACGTTTTTCGACCCCAGCTGTGCCTAGTGCTTGAGCTCCGAAAATCTTACCGTCAATTTTAGAGAACAGTAGTTTTAACGAAATCGGGCTGGAATTTGGATAATAGCCGGCATGCGATCCGGGATGTAGATGGATTACCTTATAGTCAAGATTATTTTTTTGTAGTTGCAGCTCATTTAAGCCCGTTGTTGCAATTGTTAAATCGAATAATTTGACAACGGCGGAGCCTAAGACGCCATGATAAGGAGCTTTGATACCACAAAGATTATCCGCTACTAAGCGTCCTTGGCGATTAGCCGGTGAAGCTAGTGGTAGCATTGTTTGAGCTTGAGTAATGTAATGAGGAACTTCGATGGCATCGCCAACCGCATAAATGTGAGGATCAGAAGTTTTAAAATATTCATCAACAACTATTCCGCCGGCGTTGTTTAGGGTGAGCGCGGCTGTTTTGGTAAAAGCAGTTTCCGGCTTTACACCGATGGATAAAATTGTTAAATCGGTATGAAGCTCGGTATTATCGTTTAAAATCAGCGTAGATCCTTGGTCTTTAATTTCTTTTAAGCCGTTGTTGAGGATTAAGGTAATGCCATTTTCGATGAGCTTATTTTGAGCAATGGCGGCCATTTCAAAATCAAGTGGTGGTAAGATTTGTTTAGCCATTTCAATAATAGTAACAGCAAGACCTAAATGCTTAAGATTTTCAGCCATTTCAAGGCCAATGAATCCGCCACCGATAATAGTAGCAGTTTTTGGCTGATTAATATTAATGAAGGTTTTAATTTTATCGGTATCAGGAACATTGCGTAAAGTAAATAAATTTTTAGCCTCGCTTAGTCCGCTAATCTTTGGCAGAAGAGGGCTAGCGCCAGGTGATAAAATTAATTTATCATAAGTTTCCAGGTAAGTTGTTTGTGTTTTTAAATCTTTAACAGTGACTGTTTTATTAACTTTATCGATTTCAATAACTTCATGAGCAACGCGAGCCTGTATATTAAGATGGTTTTTTAACATAGTTGGTGTTTGTAAAAATAAAGAGTCGCGATTTGGTATAACATTGCCAATGTAGTAAGGTAAACCACAGTTGGCAAAAGAAATATAGTCCCCTTTTTCTAAAATGATAATTTCAAGATTTTCATCAAGGCGTCGTAATCTAGCTGCTGCAGAAGCACCGCCGGCTACGCCACCGATAATAACAATTTTTTTACGCATTGGTAAGTCCTCCCTTGTGAAGTATAATAAAAAACTATATACTTTTATTATATAACAATTATTATTAATTACCATTAATTTAATGTTATATTCTAAATTTATTGATTGATTGACCAAGTAATAAGTGCGTGATAAGATAAAAACATTAATCGACGTTGTCTTTGGATTAAAGTTAAATAGTGTGAGGTAAAAAAATGATCAGTGTAACAAAATTATTGTTTTCTACAGAGTATTTTGGCGATTCTTTGCGATATCGTCATGGTTCGAAAAATGCTAAAAATGGTGTAGCGGAAGGAACCGGTCCGGTTGTAGTGTGGAATTCAACCAGAACTTGTAATCTTACTTGTCGTCATTGTTATATGAGTTCTGATGCAAAAAAATATGAAGGTGAATTAAATACTGCTGAGGCTAAAAGATTTATAGATGATTTAGCAGAATTTAAGGTGCCGGTATTGTTATTTTCTGGTGGGGAGCCTTTGCTCAGACCAGATTTTTTTGAGTTAGCACAATATGCAGCTGACAAAGGAATTAGACCAACTTTATCAACTAATGGAACGTTAATTACCGCGGAAGTTGCGCAAAAGATTAAAGACATCGGTGTAGGTTATGTGGGGATTTCCTTAGATGGTTTAGCGGATGTTAATGATAAGTTCCGTGGCAAAGAAGGGGCATTTGAATTAGCAATGGCTGGGATTAAAAACTGTGTAGCAGTTGGCCAAAGAGTGGGGTTACGCTTTACGATTAATCGTCATAATTTTTTGGAACTGGATAAAATATTTGATTTTATCGAGGCGGAAAATATTGATAGAGTTTGTTTTTATCATTTGGTTTATTCGGGGCGTGGTAATGAAATGATGGAAGAGGATGTTACTCCTGAAGAATCACGTCAAGCGATGGATATTATTATTAGACGAACTAAAGATTTTGAAGAGCGTGGTCTGAAAAAAGAAATATTAACTGTTGATAATCATTGCGACGGTGTTTATATGTATGTTAAAGCGGTTCAAGAGGGTGATAATGCCTTGGCAGAACAAATTAAAAAGTTGATTTCGATGAATGGTGGCAATAGATCGGGGATTGCTTTTGGTGAGGTTGATCATTTAGGTTATGTTCATCCTGATCAATTTACACAACACCATACTTTTGGCAATGTTAGAGAACGTAAATTTGGAGACATTTGGACTGATGTTAATCATCCGATTATGGCAGGGTTGAAAGATCGTAAAACTTTATTAAAGGGGCGCTGTCAAAAGTGTCAATACCTTGAAAATTGCAATGGTAATTTTAGAACTAGAGCAGAAGCTGTTACCGGCGATTTTTGGGAGTCTGATCCGGCCTGTTATTTGACTGATGAAGAAATAGGTTTAACAAAAGGAGATAAGTAAATGATTATTTCTTGGAATACAACCAATGCTTGTAATATGTATTGTGATCATTGTTATCGTGATGCTGGTTGTCAAGCGGAAGAGGAATTAAATACAGCACAAGCAAAAACCTTATTGGAACAAATTGCTAAGGCTGGTTTTAAAATTATGATTTTTAGTGGCGGTGAACCGCTAATGCGCCCTGATATTGTTGAATTGGTAAGTTATGCCACTTCGTTAGGGTTAAGACCGGTTTTTGGTACGAATGGAACCTTGATTACGAAAGAATTGGCACTACAATTAAAAGAAGCTGGAACAATGGGGATGGGAATTTCGCTGGACTCATTGGATCCTAAAAAGCATAATGAATTTCGCAAGTTCCCTAATGCTTGGGAAGGTGCGGTTCAAGGGATGAGAAATTGTCGTGAAGTTGGGTTAGCGTTTCAAATACATACTACTATTATGGATTGGAATGAAAGCGAAATTGAAGCAATCACAGATTTTGCAGTAGCTGAAGGCGCGGTCGCGCATCACTTTTTTTTCTTAGTACCAACTGGTAGAGCGGTTACAATTGAAGCGGAAACTTTAAAGGCTCAGGCGTATGAAGATACTTTGACCCGTATTTTAAATAAGCAAAAAGAAGTATCAATTGAGTTAAAACCGACTTGTGCTCCGCAATTTATGAGAATTGCTAAACAAATGGGGCTGAAAATGCGATTTGGCAGAGGTTGCTTGGCGGGGACTTCGTATTGTATTATCAGTCCGAAAGGGCAAGTTCAACCTTGTGCGTATTTGAATATTCCGTTGGGTGATGTTCGTGAAACACCATTTGATGAAATTTGGCGCAATAATGAAGTCTTAAATGAATTAAGAACCTTAAATTATAAAGGTGGTTGCGGTGAATGTCCATTTAAACAAGCTTGTGGTGGTTGTCGTGCTAGAGCGGCTTATTATAATGATGGTGATTATATGGCGGAAGAACCATGGTGTTTATATCATGGTAGAACCGGACAAAAATAAAAAAGTAGTGTCTCATAATACTGAGACACTACTTTTTTATGATAAGGTGGTAGTAATAAGTTGATGAGCGATAGCATGATTAAACATTTCAGTGGAAGAATATTTTTGCCAGAGCGCTTGAACTTTTTGTTGATATTCTTCAATAGAGATGGGGGCTTGTAGTTGCTTGTTAATACAGGAACTTAAGCTGTCATAAAACTCCGGTGTTAGAGTGATATTACGTAACGCTAAAAGTGTATTTAAATTGTTATTTACTAAAAATAAAGCTAGATCACTTTGAGGGTTTGTTAAATTCGGTAATTGATTTTTAGGTAGAGTGCAGAGACAAGATGGGCAATCGCCCCAATCATTTAAGATCCCCTCAACCTTATATAAAAAAAAGATAATATTGTCTTCGAAAAATAATGCTATCTCGATTTGACCGGTGCGAAAAGCTTCTATGGCAATCAAATCACTATTATTTAACTTTAAGATAAACATTGGCCCGTTGACATCGAATTGGAATAAGCCGCCTTCGCCACTGGCTTTAATTGGTAGTGGAAAAGCTTCGCCAACTTGAAAATTTGTATATGACATAATAATCCTCCTATAGTTAATACAGCTTAAATCTTACCATAAATAATAACAAGTGTTAAATACACTGGAAAATATTTAGAAAATAATATACAATTAAAAAATAGTAAATCATTTAGGTTACTAACAGCTATAGGAGGTTGAAGCATGAATATCCATGAATATCAGGGTAAAGAGGTATTAAGAAAATATGGTGTAACAGTACCAAATGGTAAAGTTGCTTTTTCGGTAGAAGAAGCAGTTTGTGCAGCTAAGAAACTGGGTTCACAAGTATGTGTGGTTAAAGCACAGATTCATGCAGGTGGTCGTGGTAAAGCTGGTGGCGTAAAAGTTGCTAAAAATATAAATGAAGTTGAAAGCTATGCTAAAGAAATTTTAGGCAAAACTTTAATAACTCATCAAACCGGTCCTGAAGGTAAGGTTGTAAAACGTCTGCTGATTGAGGAAGGTTGTGACATCAAAAAAGAATATTACATTGGCTTAGTGCTAGATCGTGTTACTTCGCGGGTCGTGTTAATGGCATCAGAAGAGGGTGGAACTGAAATTGAAGAGGTTGCAGCTAAAACTCCGGAAAAGATATTCAAAGAAATTATTGATCCGGCGATTGGTTTAGCCTCGTTTCAAGCACGACGAATTGCTTTTAATATAAATATTCCGAAAGAGTTAATTAATCAAGCGGTTAATTTTATGATGGGTTTATATAATGCGTTTATCGAAAAAGATTGTTCTATTGCAGAAATAAATCCACTAGTTATAACCGGTGATGGCAAAGTTATGGCACTTGATGCTAAGCTTAATTTTGATGACAGTGCATTATATCGCCATCCTGATATTTTAGAATACCGCGATTTAGATGAAGAAGATGAAAAAGAAAACAGAGCATCAAAATATGATTTAAATTATGTGACGTTAGATGGCAGTATTGGGTGTATGGTCAATGGTGCTGGACTAGCGATGGCAACGCTTGATATTATTCATTATTATGGCGGTGAGCCAGCTAACTTCCTTGATGTAGGAGGTTCGACTACTGTTGATAAGGTTTCGGAAGCGTTTAAAATAATTTTATCAGATGAAAAAGTACAAGGTATTTTTGTTAATATCTTTGGTGGCATTGTGAAATGTGATTTCATTGCCCAAGGGGTAGTGGAAGCAGCGAAACAAGTCGGGTTAACTGTTCCGTTGGTGGTAAGGTTAGAAGGAACTAATGTTGAAATTGGCAAAGAAATTTTGCGCAATTCCGGGATTGAAATTGTAGTTGCTGATTCTATGGCTGATGGCGCAGAAAAAATTGTTTCTTTAGTTAAAGATAGGGGGTAAGACAGTGAGCATTTTAGTAAATAATGACACAAAAGTAATTGTTCAAGGGATTACCGGTTCGGTAGCGAAATTTCATACGCAACAAATGTTGGAATATGGAACTAAAATTGTGGCTGGTGTTACGCCGGGTAAAGGTGGAATGACGGTTGAAGGTGTACCGGTTTTTGATACAGTAAGTCAAGCTGTTAAAGCTACCGGAGCCACTGTTTCGGTAATTTATGTACCGGCAGCGTTTGCCGCTGACTCTATTTTAGAGGCGGTTGATGCGCAATTGGAGTTGGTTATTTGTATTACTGAGCATATTCCGGTAATGGATATGGTAAAGGTAAAACGCTATATGCAAGGCAAGAAAACAAGATTGGTTGGGCCTAATTGTCCGGGTGTTATTACTGCTGATGAATGTAAAATTGGCATTATGCCAGGCTATATTCACACTAAAGGTCATGTGGGGGTTGTTTCGCGCTCTGGAACACTGACGTATGAAGCGGTACATCAATTGACGCAAGCTGGATTAGGCCAAACAACAGCGGTTGGGATTGGCGGAGATCCGGTTAATGGTACGAATTTTATTGATGTATTGAAAGATTTCAATGAAGATGATGAAACGCATGCGGTGATTATGATTGGTGAAATTGGCGGTGATGCTGAAGAAAAAGCAGCCCTGTGGATTAAAGAAAATATGAAAAAGCCGGTAGTTGGGTTTATTTGTGGACGCACTGCGCCACCGGGGAAAAGAATGGGACATGCCGGGGCGATTGTGTCAGGCGGTAAAGGTACGGCTGATGAAAAAATCCGAATTATGACTGAATGTGGAATTAGAGTTGCTGATACCCCTGCTGTTATGGGTGAAACATTAATAGCGTTTTTAAAAGAAAAAGGTTTATATGAGGCTTGTAAAGCTAAATAAGATTAGATGTCTTGAGTTAATTTTGCTCAAGGCATCTTTTTGTATTTATAAAGTATTTTTAAAGCTAAACCAGCTGTAAAGCAGGAAATTTATTATATTTTGCAGAAGATTGTAAAGGG
>JAGPMH010000040.1 GCA_018052945.1 Negativicutes bacterium
AGCTCCACCCTTGCCTGTCAGATAAATAATGGCTGTACTCATTTTGAAGCATCGCGATACATATGAGCAAACTCCGGGGCATATAATCTAGACAAAGAGTAGCTTGTATTTAAACATTGACCTACAACTATCATTGCTGTACGCATAATATCATTTTCTTTAATTTTTTGTGCAATATCACCTAAAGTTCCTCTAACTATTTTTTCCTCCGGCCAAGAAGCTTTTTGAACAATAGCAATTGGCGTAGTTTCAGTATACCCGCCTTTAATAAGTTCAGTTACTACCTCTTCAATCATATGTACACTTAAGAAAATACACATTGTAGCATTATGACTTGCTAAGCTTGCCAAACTTTCTTTTTCCGGCACCGGCGTACGTCCTTCAATTCTTGTTACAATAACAGTCTGTGAAACATCAGGCAATGTATACTCTTGTTTTAAGGCCGCTGCGGTCGCTAAAAATGAACTAACTCCTGGAATAACTTTATATTCAATATTATGTTTATTTAACTCATCCATTTGTTCTTGAATTGCCCCATAAATACTAGGATCACCAGTGTGTAACCTTACAACCATTTTATTGTTTTGTACACCTTCTAGCATAACAGTTATAACCTCTGCTAATGTCATTGAGGCACTATTATATACTTGCGCACCCTGCTTTACTAACGACAATAATGCTGGATTAACGAGCGAACCGGCATAAATAACAATATCCGCTTCTCCTAATATTCTTTGACCTTTTACCGTAATTAATTCCGGATCTCCCGGACCTGCCCCAATAAAATAAATCTGCATCTCAAATCTCCTCTACATTTTTTCCGAAACTATAATAGTAATCTGATTTAACGCTTGAAACATATTGTAAGTTCCTATATTATTAATTCTATTTATCCCTACCGAAAAAGCTTCAACTTTATAATGTTTTGCTTGTAGGTAAGTTAAAGCATTATATATTGTTTCCACTGTAACTGCATTAACAATGATTTTACCGTTTTTTTTCAGTAATGACGCTGATTGGTCAATTATTGCTTGTAGATTTTTTCCACTTCCGCCAATAAAAATAACATCTGCTTGCGGTAAATCAGCCATTCCTTCTGGAGCATAAGCATTGATAACTGTTATATTGTTAGCTTGAAATTTTTCTGCATTTTTCTTAATTAAATCAATTCCTTCAAGATTTTTTTCCAATGCAAAAACTTTTCCATTCGGTGCTAATAACGCCGCTTCAATCGATAAAGAACCTGTTCCTGCACCAATATCGATAATAATATCATCAGCTTTAATCTTAGCTTTCGCTAACGTTAAAATTCTAACTTCTTCTTTCGTCATCGGAATATTTCCACGAATAAACTCAGTATCTGCTATTCCTATAAAATGCAATTATTTCACCACCATTATACAATGCTTTATTTCTTTATATTGTATTACTTCCGCTAAACTTATATTAACAATATTTTCATCATCATAAG
This sequence comes from Negativicutes bacterium, assembly GCA_018052945.1. Lineage (NCBI taxonomy): Bacteria > Bacillati > Bacillota > Negativicutes > Negativicutes bacterium. The sequence goes on from JAGPMH010000040.1 coordinate 1,472, forward strand.
ATAGCTTTTCACAAAGCCAAACTTGTGAAGTACTTGGCCAATTATTTTCCAGTAAAATCTCCGCAATTTTTTTTGAATTATAGGTATTGTCAGTTAGCATTCCTAAAACTTTTTCAGGAATATACTCGATTTGTTCTGGGCTAGGGATTCGACCATGAAAACTTAATAGTGTCGCCTCCTGCCAAGCGATTTTAATTCGCGAAAAAGCAACTTGCATTGAACTAATTCCAGGAATTACTTCAATTTCAACAGTGCTAAAAGTTCTTTTTAGTGCTGGCAATAAACTATAATAGCCGGGGTCACCGGAAACTAATACTATCACATCAGCTGACCTTAAGTTTTCTTCAATAAAAGTCATTACCGCAGTTAAATCACCAGTTATATTATATTTTTTAATACCTTCTTGTCCATAAGTGCTAAGCGCTCTGGCACTTCCCACTAATACTTTCGCATTTTTAATCTTCTTTAGGGCTATCGGCAAAAGATAATCTGGCGAACCAGGACCAATTCCCACTACAATTATTTTATTTTGCATCCTAAGCTCCTTCCTAATACTTGAGCTTGTTCATCATACCCTAAAAGGTCTCCTTTAAGCGTAACAATAATACTGCCAACTTTTAATTCACCAAAAGTGTAGCGTTCTGCTCTCAAGCTAATTCGCTGTGCCAAAATATTATAAACTTCGTTCAATTTTGCATTCTCAATTAAGGGAATGGCCGCTTCGGTAGTAGTGCAATTTAATATTGCTCTAATCAAATCTTGATTTGCCCCTAATAATGCTAAATATGCCGCTAGTGTTTCCAGTCTAGCATCAGCAATCCGATTATGTGTATGAAAGATACCACTTGCCATTTTTACCAACTTACCTAAATGCCCCAACACTATCACATTTTTTATATTATTTTTAACAGTGCATTCTAACATATGACCAATAAAATTACTGGTTTGAATAACAAGCTTAGGATCGAATTTATATTTTTCAATGGCAATATCTTGACCAATTTTACCAGGAACTAAAACAATTGTCTCAGCACCTAAAGCTTTTGCTACACTAATTTGTGGCGATAAAGAGTTTTTAAAGGCCTCTTCTGACATTGGTCTAACAACTCCAGAAGTACCAATTATCGACAAGCCGTTTTGAATTCCCAATATTGGATTTAAAGTTTTCTTTGCTAACTCTTTCCCTTTCGGAATACTAACAATTATTTCACAAAAAATAGTGTCAGTATTAATAAATTCTGCCACTGCTTTTTCTATCATTATTCTTGGTCCTTTATTAATAGCCGGCTCTCCCGGTAAAATCTCCAGCCCTGGTTTAGTAACAATACCTACACCTTCACCTGCTATTATTTTTAGACCATTATGAGAATTTTCCTTAACCTTAACTTCCGTAATTATTTCAATACCATTGGTTATATCAGGGTCATCACCAGCATCCTTAATAACAATTGCCTTATAACCATTTTCAGTTTTTATAACACTAAAAATAGGAACTTCAATATCTGCATCTTGTGGTGATTTAATAATAACATTATTGGGATATTCTCCATTAAAGGCTAATAAACAAGCTTTAACACCTGCCGTAACACACGAGCCCGTTGTATAACCACAGCGCATCTCATCCAAAAAAAAACCTCCTGCTTATAGCAGGAGGTAGCAAAAAACAATCGGTACTCCGTTATTTTTCATTACCACCTGCCTATCTTCCGTAGGTACAAATTTTAGCAAACTAAAATTAGCGGTGTGTCAGAATAGGTAGGTCTCCTGGCTAAAATCATCAAATACCTAAGCCTTCCCGGTAAACCAGTGGCACAATATAGATATTCTCCTCAATACAGTGGCGGGACCGCGTCGGTATCAAACCGAACTTCCCTATTAAGCATAAAGTTATGCACCTATTCCCCGTTTTTTATATATTTATAAATAAATTTATTATCGACTTGTTTTACTAACAATAATTTTTGTCGAGTCTGTTCCGGAATTCTCTCATAATCAATATCACGCAAAACAAAATAAGATTGATTTTGTTTTGTTAATAATGCTTCGATATCAGGAATATTGTTTTTGCTAAAAAACAATTCTTCACCATAATAGTTACTATAAAAAGAAAAGCCCGGTCTTAAAAATTTTGATACATAAATTGGACTTTTTTGATCATAATGGTTAATAAATTCTTTAGCCAAATTATTGCTGGCAAATTGTGGTGCAATCGCACCAAAGGTAATTCCATATAACGTCGCTATTATAACTATCATCATGATAACATTGCTGACAAACGCATAATTAAACTTATTTTTATAAATAAAAGAAGTATTAATCAGCAAATTTAATAATAAAACACTAGCAATAATTATAACACTGGTTTCTAAACCAGGCAACTGATTGATATTAAAATATAAAGCGGCAATAAACAGACCATTTAATACCAAATTCAAACTTAACCAACCGACTTGCTTAGCTTTGTGATAATAATTTTGTTGTATTTGCTGTAAAAACCAGCCTGTGATAATTGCTAATGGTGGAAACAGCGGTAAAATATATGATACCAATTTTGTTTGTGAAATACTAAAAAAAATAAAAATAAAAAATACCCAAATATTTAAAAATAATAATTCATTGTATTTTTCCTTAGCTTTAGTTAATGATTTATAAAGAGCTTGAACCATTATAGTTGACCAAGGGAAAAACCCTATTAATAAAACAGGAATGTAATAATACCACAATACCCCACTTGGATGTTCCGGTGAAGTAAAGCGAGTAATATTGTGAAAACCTAAGAAGGTTTCGATAAAAATACTACCATGCGTTAGATACATATAAACATACCATGGAAAAGCCACTATCGAAAACAAAATAAAACCTGTTGGTATTTTCATTTGCTTAATTTCAGTAAAATTCCGTGTTATTAATAAATAAAGTAAAATTATAAATCCCGGAAAAATAATTCCTATTGGCCCCTTAGTCAAGGTTGCCAGTCCGGCAAAAATATAAAATAAATAATATTTTTTTTGCATAAATAAAAACAATGCGACCGATAAAAATAGCGTTAAAGTGATGTCAGTAACCGCCGCTTTACTAAGATAAAAGAATTCAACACTGGTCAGTAATATCAGTGCACTATACATTGCAACTTTTTCATTGAAAAATTTATTCGCAAAATAATATCCTGTAAAAATTAAAACAATGCCTAAAATTGCCGAAGGAAATCTTGCTGCAAAATCATTAATACCAAAGAGCTTATAACTACCAGCAACTAACCAATAATACATCGGTGGTTTATCAAACCAATAATAACCATAAATTTTTGGTGATAATAAATCTCCCGCTGCTAACATTTCTTTGGGACTTTCAGCGTAAACCGGTTCATCAGGATCTAGTAATGGTACTGAACCTAAATTAAAAAACATTACAAATACACTTAGCAATAATAAACAAATTATTGATATTTTTTTATTAAACACACTTTCTACCTCTCAAACTATTTAAGTTGTTTGCTGATAAAATCTTTACCAAAAACTTTAACCGTATAGTAAAACCCAATTGTAAAAGGAAGATATTCAACAATTATGCGCCAAACAACAGCAGCAATTCCTACCGTTCCGGCTGGCACTAAATCGCCAAATAACAACACAAATCCGCCTTCAGCAATTCCCGATCCTCCTGGTGTTGGTGCAAAGTAAAGTAAAATATTTAAAAAGCACATTCTTCCCATCACTAATAGCCAATCTACATTAGCATCAAGGCCTAAAAAAAGAATCGGTACTACACTATAAAGGGCAATTAAACTTAAGCCCGACTCAAAAAAGACCCTCAGCATACTTAACGGTGCGGCCGACAACAATAATACTGCGGCTCTTAAGTCTCGATAAAAGGCATACACACTCCGGCGTCTTTGATAACTAAAGCGCTTTGTTAATTTCAGCACCAAATAGCTAGGTAGCGTCGTTTTAAAAGCTCCGACCAATAACATTATTCCAATAATTACAACAATAGAAATAATAGTTAATTGTTCTTGGGACAGCCATGGCAACAAATTATTGTCAAAGTAAAAAATTATTGGCATACAACATAATAAGAAAAAAATAGAAACCAACGTCCGAACAATAACAAAAACCGTAGCTTTTCCCGTTGGTATGCCAGCTTTGCGCAGAAAGATTAATTGCGCAACAGCTCCACCCGTAGCACCAGGGGTTAACAATGCTAAAAAATAGTTGCCAAAAACAACCTGAACAGCTTGACTAAACTTAATATCTTCGTTGGATATTCTAACCAAATGCATTAATCTAGTCCCATCCAAAATTAAGCCAATCGCCAAGACTAATATCGCTGCAAAAATCGACCAAGGCTTAAAGGAATATAAATTGCTAAAAGTGTTTATGTCTACTGTGAAATATATAACTGAACCCGATATGATGCCAATGAGCATTATCAGACAAAAAATCCGTTTGTAAAATTTATTCATTAACTAAATCTCCAAAAGAAATAAGTTCGATTTTTTGTGCTTTAATTTCTTTTTTAATTCTTTCACTAAGCAATGCCTTCAATTCATCTTGCCAGCAATAATCCCAATAATAATGCTTCTTCATTTCAAAATCGCTTTCGGCAGGATGCATCATGATTTCCGTAATACCAGCAGGAAGATTTTTTATAATCTGCAATAAATACTCTTCCTTCATATTTCCTCCGGCTAGCATTCCAAAAAAATGGTCCGGCATAAAGAGCTTTTTACCAATTTTAAGTCGAGCCATTTTCGCTAAGATTGACAATCCTGTGCGTCCAATCATGCGATTAACAGTCCATGGATAACCACCGGTAAAAAACAACGCTTCGTCCGGAATTCTAATACTTTTTATATTATACTCTTGCGCTAACTGCAAAACGATATCAGTAATTTTCGGTAAAATATGTAAGTGTTGATGGCTATCTAAATGGGTTATTGTAATCCCAGTTTTTTGAACTGCTTTTATTTGGGCTGACAACTCAGCATAAACTTCTTGATAATTTATTTCATTATTAAGCATTTTTTTTATAAACTCAAGATAATTGTTGTGAAATAAATTCTTTGTAGTTATTAAACTTTTTACCTTTGCTATCGGTAAAATCGGTCTTTCATGTACTAGTGTTAAATGAACTCCAATGCCGATTTTTTTGTTTAATATTGCCATTTTAACAGCCTCGTCAAAAAAAGCTCCACTAGGAATAATAGAAGTACTTGTTAAAACTCCTTCTTCACTAGCAGTTATAATACCTTTGTTTACCGAATGATGCAAAGCAAAGTCATCAGCATTTATTATTAATTTCTTCATCTTAGCTCCTAAACCTAATCAATAAACTCTACGTGACTGGCATAAGCACTATGATTATGAATTGACTCGTAATTTTCGCACTCTATTTCAAACCAAACTAAACTTTGTAAAGTTCTAAAGCTTAATACCAAATCTCGTAAAATATCTTCTACAAATTTTGGGTTGTTATATGCAAATTCTGTAACATACTTTTCATCTTCGCGCTTTAATAGGGGATAAATAGGACAGCTAGCTTCCCCTTCTATCATTGCTACTAAATCTTCAATCCAAATGATCTGTTCATGCGGATATTTAATTTTTGCATTAATAATACTCCGTTGATTATGTGCACCAAACGCTGAAATTTCTTTACTACAAGGGCACAATGACGTAACTGGAACTTTTACACCCATTGTAAAATCAAGTTTTTTATTCTTTTTATAGTTAGCTTTAAACACACACTCAATGTCAAGTAAACTTTTCAGCCCACTGACCGGTGCTTCTTTTTCAATAAAATATTTAAACTGCAATTGTAAATGAGCAGAATTAGCTTCTAACTTTTCCGTTGTATCATGTAAAATTTGCTCCATCTCTTTAGAGCCAACCGGCTTTTGACTCCACTCACTCAGTATTTCCACAAAACGACTCATATGAGTTCCTTTATATTGGTGTGGTAAATCAACAGTTAGTTTTATTTTCGCTAAAACCGATTGAAACGAACCATTTTTTGTTTTTATTAAAAAAGGCAAAAAAACATCATTAATTCCTACCTTTTGAATTGCAATGCCTCTATCATCAAGTTTGTTTTGAACATCTTTCAATAAGCTCACTCCATTTATTTCATTTGTATTTAATTGGATCACTAATACCAGCTTCCTCGAAGCCTTTTAATCTTAACAAACAACTATCACAAACTCCACAGGCTTTATCTGTACCACTGTAACAACTATGTGTTAATTGTAATGGTGCCTTTAAACTATTACCTAACAAAACAATTTCTTTCTTTGTTAAATTAATTAAAGGAGTTTCAATTTTAATTTTTCTATTGTCTTGAATTGCTGCTTTAGTAGAATAATCCGCTAAATCTTGAAATAATTTTATAAATTCCGGTCGACAATCAGGATAACCAGAATAATCAACGGCATTAACTCCAATAAATATCCTATCAGCACCTACTGCTTCAGCATACCCTAAAGCATAACTCAAAAAAATCAAATTTCGTGCCGGGACATAAGTATTAGGGATTTTCGCTTCTGTAATATTATTAGTCGGAACATCAATATCAAGATCCGTCAAGGAACTTGTTCCAAACTCATTCATATTAGTTTCTATTATGAAATGTTTTTTTACATTATAATGTTTCGCTACACTTTTAGCACTATCCAATTCCACACTATGGCGCTGATGATAATTAAAGCTTAGCGGATATAGCTCGCAGTTTTGCTCTTTTGCTACAGCCATACAAACCGTAGAATCAAGGCCACCAGATAATAATACTATTGCTTTCATACTTAAAGACTCCTTTGCGGGTAGACAAGTATTCATACCCAAGTTAATCAATTATATAATTTTTAACCAATAATTACAATCATCACAATTGTTCCATTACTTATTTTTACAATTTTTATTATAGAATTATCATAAACTAGAACTTTATGGAAGGATTTTTAAAATACATCTAGAATTAGTATATAAATTATATATAAGGAGAGTGTTTTAAATGACTTTAAAAGAAGTTCAACAAATTGCGAAAAACATGGGCATTACCCCCAAAAAAATGAATAAAACACAACTAATTCAAACCATTCAAACTCAAGAAAATAATACTCCTTGCTTTTCCTGTGGGGACAGCTCTTGCCAAGAGTTTGATTGCTTATGGCGTGAAGATTGTATTAAATAAAGTTTTAAATAAAGTTTTAAAAGAGAGCATCAATTGATGTTCTCTTTTTTTATAAGCCTAAAATATCTTTTAATAACATAATATTTAATACTGCTACAATTGCTCCAATAAGCACTAAAATTATTTTCTGTCTACGATTATTAGCATACTTACCCATTATTTTCGGCGAAGATGTTAAATATATTTGCAGAAAAATTGTCCATGGTAGTTGGATACTAAGTGCAACTTGCGAATAAATTAATCCCTGAAATGGATTATCGATAAAAAACAAGATTATTACCGCACAAAAATATGTTAAAATAACGCCTAAACTAGTGTGCTTATCTTTTATATTATAACTTTCTTTAAAGATACCTGCAAATATACTGCCTGAAGCCATTCCCGCAGTGATGGTCGAAGCAATTCCTGCAAACAATAATGCTATCGCAAAAATAATCGCAGCACTATCACCTAGTAATGGTTTTAGCATAACTTGAGCTTGTTGCAATTCGGCTATTTCAACATTATTACTAAAGAAAATAGCTGCTGCAATTAAAATCATAGCACTATTAATCGCCCAGCCAACCCCCATTGAAAATAGTGTATCCATAAATTCATACTTTAATTGTTTTTTTATAATATTCTCATCTGCTAAATTCCATTGGCGACTTTGAATAATTTCTGAATGTAAAAATAAATTATGGGGCATTACCACTGCACCTAAAACACTCATTATTACCGGAATAGAGCCTGACGGAAAACTCGGTGTTACCCAACCAGCCAAAGCTTTGCTATAATCTAAATTTACCATTGATAATTCCACTAAAAAAGCAATGCCGATTAATGAAACAAATCCGATGATTATTTTCTCTAATTTTTTATATGAATTAGACCATAATAAATATAAACAAAAGATTGCCGTTAACACTACCCCAATCTTTATTGGTAGATGAAACAACATATTAAGGGCTATCGCACCACCTAATAATTCTGCTAGCACAGTAGCAATAGCTGCAAGAACCGCTGAAGCTAACAGGCTACGCGATATCCATGGCTTTAAATACAAGGTTGCCGCTTCTGATAAACATAATCCGGTTACAATTCCTAAATGTGCTACATTATGCTGTAACACAATTAACATTATTGTTGACAAAGTTACCATCCATAATAAGGAGTAGCCATAATCAGCACCAGCGGCAATATTAGAGGCCCAATTACCAGGATCAATAAAACCAACGGTAATTAATAAGCCTGGCCCTAAGAAGCGCAAAAACTCTCTAGCTTTTTTACTAGTAGCATGAGTAATTTTTAATTGCGAAAAAAAATTATTCATTTTCCAGCTCACTTTCTTGTTAGTCATTTAATAATTTTTCACTATTTTCTGCTGAAACTTCCTCAACATTTTTTAGTTTACGCTCAATATTTCTGGTTTTTTTAGCAGCAGTATCAATGGAGTTACTAGCTTCTTGTAATTTTTTATGGGTTTTTTCTAGCAACTGTCCAAATTTATTAAATTCCGTTTTTACCGCTCCTAACACTTCCCATACTTCAGAACTTCTTTTTTCTATTGCTAAAGTTCTAAAGCCCATCTGCAAACTATTTAATAAGGCCGATAAAGTTGTCGGTCCAGCTATAATAATTTTATATTCTCTAATAAGTAAATCACATAAATATGGTATTCTTAATATTTCTGCATAAAGACCTTCTGTTGGTAAAAATAAAATTGCAAAATCAGTAGTGTAAGGTAAACAAATATACTTTTCCGCAATAGTTTTTGCTTCTAATTTAACTCTATTTTCTAAAGCCTTAGTATACTTATCAATTTCTTCAATATTAGCTTTTTCTTGAGCATCAAGTAATCTTTGATAGTCTTCTTGTGGAAATTTCGCATCAATCGGCAACCATATATTGTCAACTTCAACCGACTTTCCAGGTAATTTCAGGGCAAATTCCACACGATCTTTAGTATGAGGATTAGTATTAACATTACTTTCATATTGATCAATTGTTAGTAATTGCTCTAAGATATTCCCTAATTGAATTTCTCCCCAAATTCCTCGCGTTTTAACATTTGTTAAAACGCGTTTTAAATCGCCTACACCATTTGCCAAAGACTGCATTTCACCAATACCTTTGTGGACTTGTTCTAATCTGGCACTAACCATATTAAAACTTTCACCTAATCTACGTTCTAATGTAGTATTTAACTTTTCATCAACAGTTTTCCGCATTTCTTCTATTTTAGAATTGTTATCTAGTTGCAATTCTTTAAGTTGCGTTTCTACCATTTGACGCATTTTATCCAGCTTTGTCTCATTAATCTGGGTCAAAGACTGTAATTGATTTGCAAAACTATTTAGCAAGTCTAATTGAATTTTAGTATTTTCATTTACTCTATTAATAATACTTTCATTGAAAATATTAATATTTCGGTTTACTTCTTCACGTAATTCACGTTGATTAACAAGATTATCATTACGATTTCTAGAAAACTCATCAAAAATCTTTTTTTCTAGTAAATTAATTTGTTGCAACAAATTATTATTAGTATTGTTTATTTTTAAACTAATTCTGGTAATAATAATTATTGTTAGTACCAAGATCAAATTCAAAATTACAGTATAGTCCATATAGTTTCTCCTGTTTAATAAGCTCTCGAAAAATCGAGAGCTTATTTTTTAACTTATTATATTAACATAAACAGAGCGTGTTCTCGGTCCATCAAATTCACAAAAATATATTCCTTGCCACTGACCTAAGCATAATACACCATTATCAATCGGAATATTAATAGAAGCACCCATTAAACTAGCTTTTATATGGGCAATAGTATTTCCTTCATAATGACGATACTTCAATTTAGGCACAATTTTATCAAGACCTTCTAACATATCAGTTACAACATCAGGATCAGCATTTTCATTAATAGTTATGCCAGCAGTGGTGTGTGGAATATAAACATTACAAAGACCTTTTACCACACCACTTTCCCTAACAAATTTTTTTATTTCAATACTTATATCTAAAAAGCCTTCGGCTGGTGTTTGTATTTTAATGTTATTCATAGTCAACCTCATTTATTTAAAGTTGTTACATATTCCAAAAACCACTCTACCCAAATATCAGAAAAACCAACTTCATTTATTAACTCAAAAACATTTCCCACTCGTTCTTGCTCTAAAAATAAATTAATTTTATCAACTGATATCGAAAAATTATAATAAAAATATCCGGTGGAGTTTTCTGTTGGCATTAAAACAGTATATTCATTATATAACTCATCTGATAAAGATTCATAAACGGAATTATCAATTTGCACAAATAAATTCAATTTATCTTGTTCTAACAACGTTAATTTTCCCTTTAACAACGCAATTTTATTAGTAATATCATATTCATAATTAGTTAACAACTCATTTATAGAAAAATCATTACTACATAGATTTAACAAGTAATTTCTAATATCCAAATACGTATTTAACTCTAAATTTTTAACGTCATCTAATGTCTCTATGCCACTTAACCATTTTTTTATCGTTTCTGTCATCAATTCTTTAGCATCATTTATTAACGCAATATCAGCATCAAAAATATCTTTCGCCATCTTATAAACTTCTTGTTGTGCCGGTAATTTACTATATTCTTTAGCAAAACATTCTTGACAAAAGCCATTTTGTCGATAAATATAGTTTTCACCTTTATTAGGTTTGTTCCATTCTAGCCCTAGTGTTTGGTAAATACTCTCTTGTTTAGCCAATTTATCTTTAGTAATAAACACATTAGTATCATTTTTGAATGTAGTAATAAAATTATTATTACAACTTAGACAACAATTATGTCGTTCTGAAATTGCTAACTCTAAATAATTATTTTTTTTCGGAACAATAAAATGATATGGTACTCTTTCAATAAAAGCATAGCTAAATAAATTTTGTAAATCCGTTGTTATACTACGTTGCATTTTACACCTCATACCTTATAAATGAACAATTACTTTTGCCATCTGCCCAACTTCATAGTCACGCAATTTATCTTTCGGCAAAATAATTTTAATTAACATTACATTTCGCTCCTTATCATCTGTTACTGTTGTAATATCGGCAATAGTTCCTTCAATAAAAGCACTGTTATTAAAATAACATTCAACATACTGCCCAATTTTTATTTTTTCATTTTGTACAACCGATGCTTCTATGAAGATATTTTCATCTGCTATTATTTCCATCACAGTATCGCCAGCTTTAATATTATGTTGAGGCTCAATATCCATTAATTTAACTTTACCTGCAACTGGTGCAATAATCTCAGAAAATTTATTAGTGAAATTCAAACCTTCCATCGCTGACTCTAATTGCCTAATCTGAATTGTTGCCGTTTCTAGCAGCGTATCTTTTACAGCCACATTAGTATTATTGACTACAATATGCTCTGAAGGAGCTATCGCCAGTGCTTTATTATAATCTTCAACCGCTTGGTTATATTGATTTTTACTAATTGCCCCTAATGAAAATAGTTTTTCCATCTTTTCTTTATTAGCTTTCGCTAACTCAATTTCCGCACTATTTGAGTTAA
>JAGPMH010000041.1 GCA_018052945.1 Negativicutes bacterium
TTGAGTAATTCGGGCTATGTTTGAACGCAGTGAGTTTAGCCCTAATTGCGAGTTTATAACTAGCACCAAACTATCAATTCAACCTTTGCGACTTGTATTTTTACTGCGGAATATTATCTGCCTTCTTCTCTAAGAACATTCTCAATCTTTCTGTTGCATCTTGATTTCCCTGCTCCGCTGCTTTTAAGTACCAGGTTAACGCCTCTTTATAATCTTGTTCTACCCCTTTACCTAACTCATACATATTTCCAAGATTAAATTGACCCCACTCATACCCAAGCTCTGCTGCTTTTTTATACCACTTCACCGCTTCATCAAAATCTTGTTCAATCCCCTTACCGCCATAATACAACATCCCCAGCGCATTAATGGCAAAAACATTTCCTTGCTCCGCCGCCTTCTTATACCAACGAAAAGCTTCTTTATAGTTTTGCCTCGTTCCTCGACCATGATAATACATATTACCTAAATTATATTGCGCCCAAATATGACCGACTTCAGCCGCTTTTTTATACCATCTAAACGCATGGAAATAATTTAAAAACGGCGGACTGCCACCATAATAAATATTTCCCAGGGAATTCATCGCTTCATCATTACCATTTTCTGCTGCTTTCAAATACCATCTCACGGCTTCTTTATCATTTTTTTCAATGCCTTGGCCGGCATAATACATATTCCCTAAAATATATTGCGCTAAGATATAACCATAATCAGCCGCAACTTCAAAATTTTTCGCAGCTTCAGCATAATCTTTATTAACACCTTTTCCTTGATAATACATGTTGCCTAAATAATATTTAGCTCGAAAATAACCTTGATTCGCCGATTTTTTATACCAATGATACGCGGCATGCTCATCTTTATTCACAAAGATTCCCTGGTTGTAAATTTGCCCCATCAACCATTGTGCTTCTCTATCATTATCCCGTGCTAAAATAACAAGTTCCTGAAAAACTTTATTAAAGGAAGCTTTGGCTTTTTTTTCATTATATTGTAGCTCTAAATTCGCAACCTCAAATTGGCAAAAACAATGCCCCAGCCTCGCCCCTAAGCGAAACTTTTCTTCCGCAAAATGTTTAATTGGTTCTACCCCTTCAAAACCACCAGACAATAGCTGTCCATAATAATACATCGCTTTGGGATTGGAGTTTTTTACAGCTTTCTCTAAAAAATTTAATGCAGTTTTAAAGTCGCCTAAATAGTAAGCTTTCTCACCTCTAATAAAATTTACATCTTCATAATCGACCACTACCAACTTATCAACCGCTGTAATAATTTTAAACTCCGTTAAAAAGCTCAATACAATATCATGTAAACTAAGATCAAAGCTACTTTCAATTTTTAAACTATTAGCTAAAAAGCTATCTAGCAAAGCATTGTTAGCTTCCACCGCCGTAAAATCAGTCTTATAAACCTGAACTTGTTTTAATAATGCATTAGCAATATAAGCTTCTTCTTGCTTTAATAACCGCACTTTTTCCACCGCAAATAACAGTGGCGTTTCCAGCAAAGTTAACTTTTTTAAATTAACTTTGGGCAAACCCTCAAAAATTTTATCTGCTAAATCGCTTTCTATAATTAACGCTTCAAAAAAATCTTTTAATTTGATATTTTTCTTCAGATCAATATCTAATTTTTCAAAAGTTTCTCGCAATAATAACAAATCTTCAAACGACCATTTACCACCAGCTTCACGATAAAAATCATTAACCAAACAAATTGTTTTGCCGGCATGATTTAAACTAGGATATTCTCGCCCTTTAAACACTTGATACTCAATAATATCTTGCCAATGTAATAAAATATCATTAGAGTTTTCAAAATTTTTATTTTCTATTTTATTTAATGCTGCAATCCCTTCATCAATCAAATCAAATAACTCTTGTCTCGTATTGATTATTGCTAGGGTCATATCTGCAAAATACATTAAGCTAAGGCGCGATCTCAAATATACTAACATTTCACGAGCAATAATATTTTGTGAGATTAGTTTTTTTATCATTTGTTCAGCGTAATATACCAATTTATCCAAACCGTCCCGCAAGTCATCTTGCACCCGCGGATTACCGATAAGACTGGCTCCCCATAGTTCTTTTAAATAATTGGTAGTTAGCAGTTCTTGATATTGCTCCGGCGTTAAAAATAAAATATTACAACTATCCAGTACAAATTTATTAATCTGAGCAATGTTATTGGCATATTTTTTAATCAAATTATTTAAAACAATATCAATTTCTTTCCGCTGAATAATCCCAAATAATTCTTTAGTTTTCTTTATTTCATTTAACTCCATGTAGACGCTCCCCTTAGCTCTTCGAAACATTTACTAATTTGTTTAAAATACGCCATTTATCAGTAAATACCCTGCAAATTTCTTTAAATATTATCAGTATTAACAAAATGTATAAAAAGTCCCATAATAAAAAAACCTGCAATAAAAATTGCAGGTTTCAGTCTATTTACTTCACAACCATTACCGGGCATTTTGCTCGTTCAATAATATTTTGACTAACACTGCCTAACAGCATTCCTTTAATTGCCCCTAAGCCCCTTGTTCCCATAATGATTAAATCACTGTTTAAATCACCGGCAAATTCTAAAATCACCGTAGAGGGATTACCGGCTTCACAATGAGTATTAGCAGCTACTCCCGCCGGCAACTTACTCATCGTTCTTTCTAAAATGGCATCACCGGTTTTAGTGGCAGCATCTAATACTAACTCCGGTAAAAAAACATTGGCAGTCATTTGCTGACCACTCATTACGCCAGTTATGTTAGCAACATATAAAAAATCAATAACAGCATTATTAGCTTTTGCTAAATTCACTGCTTGTTGTACTGCTCTTTCCGAGATTTCCGAACCGTCAATTGGTACAAGAATTCTTTTGATTTCGCTCATTGCTCTCACCTCTATAAATTTCATTTCTCCATCTTATAATATTACTATTCGCCATTTAATGGAACTATCCTTTTGTTTTTAACATCAAACAACAATCTTTTAATATTTTTTTCAGAATATGCTATAATACTTATCAAAGATTATTGCGTTAAATAACTAGCAAAGGAAGATTACTATGACGTCTCTTAATAAAAGTGTTTATGATGCACTCATCAATACTTCTCTAAATGATGTTTTTCAAGCAGCCAAAGATTTAGCTCCCATTATCAAAAAAACCGAATTAATGGAAAGCCCCTATTTCAGCAAAGAATGTAATAACCAAGTTTATTTAAAACCGGAAAATCTTCAAATTACCGGTGCTTTTAAAATTAGAGGCGCCTTTAATAAAATAAACAAATTAACTACGACTGAAAAAGATCGGGGAGTAATTGCCGCTTCAGCCGGCAATCATGCCCAAGGTGTTGCCTATGCTTCAAAATTATTAGGAGTTAACGCTACTATCGTAATGCCAGCTACCACCCCTATTATAAAAGTAGAAGCCACTAAAGAACACGGCGCTACAGTTGTATTATTCGGTGACTCTTATGATGATGCCTACAACAAAGCGTTGACCTTAGCGCAAGAACACAATTATGTTTTCATTCATCCGTTTGATGATTTAGATGTTATCATCGGTCAAGGTACTATTGCTATTGAAATATTGGATGAACTAGCCGATGCTCATGCAATCTTAGTGCCAATCGGCGGTGGCGGTCTAGCCAGTGGTGTTGCCTTAGCCGCTAAACACATTAATCCTAATATCAAAATAATCGGTGTTGAACCGGACGGTGCTGCTTGTATGAAATACTCTCTAGCAAAAAACAAAGTCAGCACCCTTGATTATGTTGACACAGTAGCCGATGGTACCGCCGTCAAAACCCCGGGCGAACTCACCTTTTCTTTCATCCGCCAATATGTTGATGAAGTAATAACAGTTTCGGATTTCGATATTATGGCAACCATTTTATTATTAATCGAAAAACACAAATTAATCTCCGAAGGAGCCGGTGTACTAGCATTAGCCGGATTGAAAAAACTAAATTTTCATAATAAAAAAGTCGTTAGCATTATTAGCGGTGGCAATATCGACATTTCCACAATTTCTGCTATTATTAACAAAGCGCTGGTTGTTCGTGGCCGCGTCTTCTGCTTCTCTGTCAATTTACCAGATAAGCCTGGACAACTTTTAAAAGTAGCAGAAATTTTAGCTAGCCAAAGTGCCAATGTTATCAACCTAAATCACAATCAAGCTAAAGTTACTAACAGTTACAAACAAGTGGAGCTGGAAGTTACGGTCGAAACCAATGGCGATGAACATATCGAACAAATTACTACCGCACTGGAACAACATAATTTTATTATTCAAAAAATTTATTAAAAAAAGACTAAGGCTCTTACCATTCTTGGTAGACCTTAGTCTTGTCTCATTATAACTGCTTACAATTATTTAACCTCGTTACTCCGCATCAGCCAGCTTTAACAATTCTTTCAAGACCAAACACGCTTTAACAATGTCACTAATTTCACTATATTCTTGCGGATTATGACTAAGACCATTATGTGACGGCACAAAAATCATTCCGGTTGGAACAAACTTCGCAAAATTCATACTGTCATGTCCGGCGCCACTAGGCATAACTTGGTAAGAGTAACCTAGTTTGGCACAGACAGCCTGGCTAGTTTTCAGTAACTCTTTATCTAACAGTACTGGCTCTTCATCATTTTTCATCTCAATTTGAAGCTTTAACATTCTCTTTATCGCTATAACACTAAGTAATAATCTCAACTTACCGAAAAAATCTTTTTTCAATTTACGGTCAATACTTCGCACATCCAGCCCTAATTCAACCTGACCGGCAATAACATTCATAACATTAGGCGTTGCTGTTATAATGCCCACTGTCGCTACCAAATCAGCTCCATATAGCTTTCCTAACTTTTCTACTGCCAAAATAATTTCAGCAGCACCACAAAGACCATCTCGTCTTAAATTCATCGGCGTTGCACCAGAATGATTCGCTTCACCCTTGATAGTAATAACAGCTCTCGTTGGCGCAAAAATACCATTTACCAAGCCCACTGCTACATTATTTTGTTCTAACACAGCTCCTTGTTCAATATGAATCTCCCAAAACGCCTTAATCTGACCTTGATATTGGGCGCTACTTACTCCAGCCCATTTTTTTTGTTGTAAAACTTCACTAAAAGTAATCCCATCATTATTTTTTATCTTAAGGCTATCAGCTTCAGTCAACAGTCCCCAAAACGCCTTACTACCTAATGTCGAACAACCAAACAAACTTGATTCTTCTGCCATAAATACGACAATTTCTAGTGGATGTTTATTCTGATAATTTTCAGTAGCGAAACTATTAATAATAGCTAATGCTCCTAAAACTCCGACAACACCATCATAATTTCCGCCATCAGGAACGCTATCTAGATGAGAGCCCATCATTAAGGCCGGCAAATCAGCCTTACCTTCTTTTCTCGCAATAACATTACCAACACCATCACGATAAACCTGCAAATTACAATCCCGCATCAGCTTAATAACATAAGCTACGACCTTTTCATGTTCCGGTGAAAAAGCCAATCTCATAATTTTTTGTTCAGTATCCAGACCAAGCTGTGCAATTTCCGCAAAAGCTTTTTCTAAATATTTTTTCATATCCTCACTCCAGTGCTAATTGTAATTGTTCATAGTTTTCCTTGGAAATATTATTTACCCTTTGACTTAATTGCACTGTTTTTCTGCCTAAAACTTTGTATAGTTCCAACTCTTGAGGAACAAACTGCTGTATCATTGTTAAGTGGGCCCTAACCGTTTTATAATCACCCCGGGCAATCGGACCGGTTAACCCTTTGGCACAACCTTTATGTTTAATATTATTTAAACTACCTAATACCAATGGTAACAATGCTAAAAAGGCCTCTTCTTCTGCTATGTCTAGTGCTGTTAATAACGTTAGTGAACTTTGCATTAAGGTCACTAAATAATTAGAAGCAATCGTGGCGGCCGCATGATAAAGGGCTCTTTTTTCCTCGGGGATTACTAAAATCTTTCCACCCAGTTCCCTTACTATTTTTTTAGCAACAACTAGACTTTCAGCCACACCATTAATCGCCATATACACGCCTTGAAGACTGGTCAACTGATTTTCCGCAAAAGACTGCAAGGGATGAATGCTACCAATCAGTGCGCCCTGCTTTTGAACAGGTGCCAAGACACTTAAGTCCGCCGCGCCACTGCAATGAAAAACAAATTGATTCTTCTGTAGCACATTTTTCTGCGCTAAAATTGTCGCTACTTTTTTGATATTAGCATCATTTGTAGTAATAAAAACAATCTCAGCCTCACTTATTGCTAAAAAATCAGTACTAACAACACTATTAACTACTTTAGCCAATTTTTCCGCTGAAGCCATACTATTGCTACTAACACTACTAATGTGATAGCCCAATTGATATAACGCTGTTGCCAGCACCGTTCCAACTTTACCGGCACCAATTATCGCCACATTCATCACTTTCACCCCTTATCTTAAATTTAGTTTACCATATCTATTAAGACTTGTGCTGACTATTAAGTTTAAAATAAAAAAGAAGATTGCCGGAGCAATCTTCTGACTATTTTTGTAGCTTATGCGTTTATTTTAATACCTTCGATTAATTGTCCTCTAGTATGTTTTTCCGTTACCATTGCCGTCTGCTCAATACCAACAATAATCGCCTGCATTGAGGTTTCGATATTACCAAGGATTGAGTTGATTTTTTTCGTCGCTTCAACACTATCCTCTGCCAATTTTCTAACTTCATTTGCAACCACAGCAAACCCCCGACCTTGCTCGCCCGCTCTCGCTGCTTCAATCGCAGCATTAAGACCTAGCAAATTAGTTTGTTGTGAAACTTTATTAATAAAGCCAATTACTTCGTGCGTATTATTAATATGTAATTTTGCTTCATTTACCGCATCAGATAAGCTTTCAACTTTCGCATGTAATTCTTCGTTTACTAATGCTTGTGATTTAACTAAATGATATAACATATTTGTAATATAGCCTTCAATTACTTTTACATGTTCCTGTTTGTTTTCTTCAATAATACGGTTAACTTCGGCATTACCTGTAATATTAAGAACCACATCAATCCCAGGATGTCTTACTGCTTCACGAAGATCTTGAAACGTTCTAATCCCTAGTTTTTGAGCTAATATAACTGCTACAGCATCAGCTTTAACATCCGCTACAGCCACAATTTCAACTTCCTTTACAAGCTTACAAAGATCAATTATCCCTGCGCCACCTCTACCGCCACCAACTAATAAAATCTTAACCATTTTGTTTACCCCTTTCGCTCTCTGTTTCTCTATCTTCATAAAACACTATAATTTAGATTTCTCAACTACTCTTATAGCTACTACTTATCTATCTTAATCATTTCTTAACAATAATTTCATAAATAATACCTATGAAAATAATATTTAAATTAGTATAATACCTATTCGACTAAAGTCTTGCTTTATCCTGCAAAAAAAATATTCCAAAAAATAAATTTCGTCAGATTTCGTCATTATGTTACATTTTATGTTGTATTAATAATAGCATTTTTTTAAAAATTTGTAATTAAATTTTTTTATTATTATTTAAAAATAACAAAAAAAAATTTATAATATTATTACATTAATTTTAAAAATATCATTAACTAAGTATAAGGAGAAAACCATGCCAAAAATCAAATTTATCTATAAATTTTTAATTACTGTCATGCTTATTATTATACCCAGTAATCTAGCCTTCGCTAAAACCAATCTCAGTATTAACGCTACCGGCTCAGCTGTTAAAACCGTTCAAGAAAAACTGTTAAAATTAAATTATCCTATCAAAAAAGTTACCGGTTTTTATGACAAAGACACTTATCTGGCAGTAAAAGAATTCCAAAGAAATAATAATTTAACAGTAACCGGCAAGGTCGACGATCAAACTATGTCCATCTTAAAAAAATCAACCAAAAAATTGACACCAACTAGTTTTTCGGCTAAAGGCACCGCCATCTTGGAAACCGGAAAAAAATTCTTCGGTACTCCCTATGTCTTTGGTGGCACAACTCCTAAAGGCTTTGACTGTTCAGGTTTTGTCCAATATGTCTTTGCTCAAAACTCTATCAAATTACCACGCACTGCCGACTTACAATATAAGGTTGGCACAGTAACAAAAAATCCGCAAATTGGTGATTTAGTCTTTTTTTCAACCTACGAAAAAGTACCTTCTCATTGTGGAATTTATGCCGGTAATAATACCTTTTTACATGTTTCATCTAAAAAAGGCGTTAGAATTGATCGGTTGGATGACCCCTACTGGAAACCATTATATTTAGGCGCTCGCAAAGTTTTACCATAAAATTAATGCAACAAGGAAGATGAAACTACTCATCTTCCTTTTTTATCGCTATTTACCTTTTATCATTTTACTCAAATCATTAATGTAAGTTTCGCACACTTTTCCAGCAACCTTATCCACATTCGGTGAACTAAAGACTCCACCGGATGAAGATTTTTCATCAGTTCGAGCAAAAATAACGTCTCCGGTTTTATTATCAGTTAGTTTAAACTCTAACTTTACAACGGCAATTTTCTCAGTCCAAGGATCAACATAATTTGTTTTCTTATAAGGTTGCGAAATAGTAGTCCAAGTTCCATCCGAATTTTTTATTTTAATTTCTTGATACTCTGTGCTTTCGTAAGTATAACCTTCATGCTCTACATAATCATAATGATATTTTTTTACCACAACCGTTAAGTTAGCATCAAAATTATTTTTTAAGTATTGTGCCAATACAGCTTGCGCTTTAGCTTCATCTTTATTTTTTTGTTCCACATAGTCACTATGTAACAACGCATATTGCTTTTCTAAACCATAAGAATCAAGTAGCGGAACAAGTTTCTTTTTCGCATTTTCCAATAACGACTGTAACACAACCTTGTCAGCATATTCATTTTCAATAAATTTCTGTGCATCATTATCAATCATACAAGTAACCGGAATGCTTTTTAATTTTGCAAAGCTGTAATTTACATCTTTAAATTCAGACTTTTCGGCAAAGCCAATTCCCCCGAGCAGACTCCAACAGAAACAAGACAGCACTAACAATTTTAAAATTTTCATCAGCTCAACCCTCTTTTCTCAATAGTTCATAATCTTAGCTTACTATAGATGACTATATTTTTCCACCTATTCCTTTACAACTAAAAAAACTAAAACAGCTTAGTATCTATAACTAAGCTGTTTTATTATTTACTATTTATAGTTATTACTTTTCATTTTATTTTCTTTTATCTTACGCCAAATAAAGCTACCTAACATAATCAAACCACCAAATAAAATTACATTCGCCAATACACCAAAAAATAAATCAAAGAACCCACTGCCGCCTAGACCAAACATTTGTGAAAGCATCCCGCCTAACATCATTCCTCCGGCAATCATCCCTAAGTTGCGCATAAAACCACCGGATGTGCTCTTTTGTTGCCCCATGTTAGCATTACTTTTAGCATTAGCCTCTGGTGCTTTTTCTTTATAGCTATTAGCCGGAGCTGAAGCCTTATAATCACTGCTAGTATTAGTGTTCGCCTTTTGAGTATTAGATATCTTTGGTGCTGACATTTTCATTTTAGAACCACCTACTGCCGCAAAACCAACGGTATTAAACATCAATAAACTAACCATCGTTAAAATTAAAATTCTTTTCATTTTATTCCTCCTTTTGAGCTTTAATATCTTCAGCAAAAGCATAAATTTCTGCCAATCCTTCTAGCTCACCCGATAAATATCGATCAATATCATGAACATCAATATAAAACTTACAATCAACTTCCAAATAGCCCTGTTCTCTTCCTTGACTAATGTCTCTTATCGCAAGTAATTTTTCGCGCATATCCAGACATTCTTCGCGGGTTGCCGTAACATTAAGCTTTACTAACGGCACACCATATTCTCTTAACACATCATGTAAACTTAATCTTTCTGACATTTAGAACCTCCATCAATTTTTATATTACTTACTACTATATTTTACCTCAAAAACTCTTTTTTCGCAAATTTCGTCATTTTTCATCTTTTTAAGATATTATTACAATAAAAACGCGTCCGCATTAATAATACGGACGCATCCTTCTATTTTTTAGATTTTACTATCAGTTCGAAATTTTTAACATTATCAGTATTTTTTTCCCAGACTCTAGTATAGTTAAGCTTAATTTTTGCAACACCACTCTCTTTAATCATAAACTCAAACACTTTTAGATGCGCTGCACCAACTAATCCCGCAGGATTATCATCAATAACTATCTCCTCTGTCAACTCCACTTGTTGCGGTAAATCTATAATTTGCCAAGAATAACCCGTACTGGTATTTTCATTTAAAGTAATTTTAATAACATCACCCACTTTGGCACTAACTTCAGCTTTATCATACGCGGTAACAACTTCAATTTTATTAACAGCATGCTGTGCTAAAACCGGTGCTGTGTTCATAAAACTCAAAGTTATTAAGAAACTTACACACATACCCACAATTATCAAACATTTCACTTTATTATTCATTTTTACATTCCTCTTTATCCACAGAGATTTGTTAATATTTTCATTATACTGCAGTGCTACAGCAAAATAAAGAGAAGATTGACTGGCAATCTTCTCTAGTTTTACAGTATTTTAACAATGTTATAATTAGAATCACGCTCTACGGCAATTCGACCCGTCTGCTTGATTACATCAATTAAACAATCTTGCGATAATGATGTACTGGACTTAGCTCCAGCCGCATGCATTATTTTTTCTTCCTTTATCGTACCATCAATATCATTAGCCCCAAAACCTAAAGCAATTTGTGCAATCGGTAAAGTCAACATTACCCAGTAAGCTTTAATATTTTTAAAATTATCCAACATCAAGCGGGAAATCGCCATCGTTTTCAAATCATCCCAGACCGTAGTACGCTCAATCTTTTGCTCTAATTCCGTATTAATCGGATGAAACGGAAAACAAATAAAGGTTTGAAAACCACCGGTTTCATCTTGCAATTGGCGTAAAGAGAGCAAATGCTCAACTCTTTCCTCAATAGTCTCAATGTGCCCATATAACATACTGGCATTAGTCTTTAAGCCTAACTTATGTGCAGTACGCGCAACTTCTAACCACTCATTAGCACTAGCCTTATTCGGACATAACTCATCTCTTACCCTATCCGATAAAATTTCCGCACCGCCCCCCGGCATTGATTGGACACCGGCAGCAATTAACTCCTGTAAGACCTCTTCTATCGACTTACCGGAGATATTAGCAAAATGAGTTATTTCTACCCCGGTAAAAGCTTTTAAATGAACCTGCGGTAACTGTTCCTTTATACTTTTGATAATATCTACATAAAACTCAAACGGCCATTTAGGATGTAGTCCGCTTACAATATGAAACTCTTTTAAGTCAGGGTCCTTCGCTGCATTTTTAGCTAGCTCCAACGCCTTTTCTTTCGTCATTTCATAAGCTTGCTTACTATCTAGGTCACAACCAAACGCACAAAACTTACAACGTGAAAGACACACATTAGTTAAGTTTAAATGACGGTTAACATTGTAATAAACATAATCTCCACTGATTTTTTTGCGTCTTTCATCAGCCAGCATCCCTAGCCACGCCAAATTATCACATTTATATAACGCCATTGCATCTTCCTTCGACAATCGCTCTCCGGCAAACACCTTGGCCTCAATAGCCTTTAGGACATTGTCCAACATAAAACACTCCTAACCACAACAAAAACTAAGATATAATATCCAACCATATAATTTTACATCATTTTATTACTACAGACAAGAATATTAAGGTTTTTGTTAGTGTTAGCTAAACTTATTTTATAATCTATTCAGAAATTTTAAAACTTGGTCAATATTATCAGTAATAATCCCGTCAATACCGTATGAAATTAGCTTTTTCAGTAACGGCTCATCAAAAGTCTTACCACTGTGTTCCGGCCACGTCCAGGCCACAACTTTTAAGCCATAACCATGCGCTTCTTGCACCTCTTCAAAGGTTAAAGCAACATCCTCCACCGACCAAACAGCCCCACCTAAAGACTTAATCATTAAAGGAATAGAGTTATTATAATTTTTCAATAAATGTCCTGCAGTCCATTTACCGGCAATTAAGGTTTCTTCATTATAAAAACTATCATCATAACCGGTTGCACCTTGTATTGCAATGGACTCATATGAAGTTAAATAACTGGTTTTTATGGTGCGATCTAGTTGTTGCACGGCTAATAAGCATTGATAATCAAAACTTTGAACTTCCACCCGTTCTAGCAACTTGTATTCTGTCAACAATTGATACAATTTGTGAATCAGTATGTTATTATTGGCACTAAAATTAGGATTATTAACATCACTCTTTATTTCTAATTGTAACGCTGTCTTAGGATAATTTTTTAACAATCTGAACAGTTCACTTAATTCTAAAATTTCACTTTTGGGCAGAGCTGTTTGTTGCGGAAAATATTTTTTATATTCACTATGAGGATTAATTTTTCCGCTATTATAATTTTTAATTTCACCTAAGGTTAAGTTTTTATACAAAAAATGCTCCGGAATATTTTTTGTACTAGCACCAGCTACACCGATAAACTCGCCGTTATCATTTTGAATTAAATCAGCATTAACATATAAATCATGGGCTAAGATAATCTTTTCATCCTTAGTCAATACAATATCACCATCAAGATAATCCACACCTAATTCTAATGCAAATTTATACCCCTCTAAACTATGCTCCGGCAATAGCCCTCGATAGCCACGATGACCATAAACAGCAATTTTCTTCATTAACAAGCACCCCCTTTGAACGATGGTTTAAACAATTGTTAAACGATAGTTAAGCAGTAGTTAAACCATTGTTCCACTCGAAGAACTTTCTTACTGCCTT
>JAGPMH010000042.1 GCA_018052945.1 Negativicutes bacterium
ATAAACAAACTTGAAAAATTTGAGTCTATAGATGAATTTTTAAAGTCGGAGCAAAAATATTCCAAGGGTGTTTATTTCTTTTTTGATCCTGCTGAAAAAATCAATAATGGTTATAATAGAATTATTAGAGTTGGAAGTCACGGTTTATCAGCTGGGGTTAAAAGTAATTTAAAAGGAAGATTGAGACAACATAAAGGTTTTATTAATGGTGGTGGAAATCGTAGGGTTTCAGTTTTTAGAAGACATGTAGGTAATGCCATTATAAAGAAAGAAAATTTTGACGAAAATCAAGTGCGAGATGAAGTTTTAGAAAAAATGATTAGTGACTATATTAATAGTTTACCTTTAGCGGTTTTATTATTTGAAGATAAGTGTAAATTGAGAAAAGATATTGAAAAAAAATCGATAAGATTACTTTCTGAAAATATGGAAAATATTAACATAAATTGGCTTGGGACATATTCTAATAATGAAAAAATTAAAAAATCTGGTTTATGGAATATACAACATGTAAAAATAAAAAAAGAAAATGAAAAATGTGCTGAAATTAAAGAATTCTTGATAGCGTTAGAGACTTTAGTAAAATTACAAAATAATAAGGAATAGATATTTAATTATAAATTAAACTCAATTAATATTCTGCCGATGTTAAGGTTTTATAGTTGGTGGGTTGGTTGTTATGAAAAAGATATATGTTATCAGTTTGGAAAAATTAGCACTTTAAGACTTGAAAATACTGTTTTTTTCATTAGAATGATATTTTTCTCGATAAAGTCGACTTGTCATAAAAAATATTATTGGCTATTTTTCAAGTAATTCTTGAATTTTATTGGTAAGTAAATTATTATTAAATGGAAACATAATAAATTTTCAGAGACTGAAGAACAGATTTAGTTTGTTGTTCGGTCTTTGCTTTTAAATTTGAGCTTTAAGAGGAGTTTTTACAGTGATTACTAAAGAAACTATTGAAAGAATAAATGAATTAGCACGTAAAAAACGTGAATTTGGTCTTTCGGAAATTGAGTTAAAAGAGCAAGCGAAATTACGCAAATTATATATTGATAATATTAAAACACAACTTCGTGATACTTTAGAATGTATTGAGTTTGTGGATGAGCCTGCGAAAACTTCAGTAAAATTAAATTAAAAGGGGCAGTTAAAATGAAAATAGTAGTAACAATAGTTGGAAAAGATCGTGTAGGGATTATTGCAATGGTTAGCAATATTTTAGCTGATAATAAAGTTAATATTTTAAATATCAACCAAAATATTTTAGAAGGTTTTTTTAATATGATTATGATTGCCGATATGAAAGACAGCAAAATGAGTATTAAGGACTTACAACAAATCTTAAAAGAAAAAGGCGAAGAAATAGCACTTGATATTAAGGTTCAGCATGAAGATATTTTCGATATTATGCATAAAATTTAGAAAAGAATAGGGGACTTTACTTTGTTAACTATTAAAAATATATTAGAAACTAATAGAATGATTACCGAGAATAAGCTTGATGTTAGAACTATTACAATGGGGATTAGTTTAAGAGATTGTGCACATCCTAACATTAAGCAATTTTGTCAAAATGTTTATGATAAAATTACTAGTTCCGCTGAATTTTTAGTGCGAACTGGTGAAGATATTGAAGCGGAATATGGTATTCCAATCATTAATAAAAGGATTTCTGTAACGCCGATTGCAATTGCTGCTGAAAGTTGTAAAACAGATAGTTATGTGCCGGTTGCTGAGGCGTTAGATGCCGCGGCGAAAGAGGTTGGCGTTAATTTTATTGGTGGCTTTTCGGCGCTGGTAGAAAAAGGCTATACTAATGGTGATAGAATTTTAATAAATTCCATTCCGCAAGCTTTAGCAACTACTGATAGAGTTTGTTCTTCTGTTAATTTAGGTTCAACTAAAGCTGGTATTAATATGGATTGTGTTAGAGAAATGGGCGAAATTATTAAACGTGCGGCTGAGCTTACGCGTGATCGTGAAGCAATTGGTTGTGCTAAATTAGTTGTGTTTGTCAATGCTCCTAGTGATAATCCATTTATGGCGGGTGCTTTTCATGGGGTTGGTGAACCTGATAAAGTAATTAATGTTGGGGTAAGTGGTCCCGGCGTTGTAAAAAAAGCATTAGAAGATTATCGTGGCGCTGATTTTAGTCAAGTGGCTGAAGTTATCAAGAAAACCGCTTTTAAAATTACAAGAGTTGGTCAATTGGTAGCGCAAGAAGCTTCTAAGCGTTTGGGCATTCCATTTGGGATCATTGATTTATCCTTAGCACCGACACCAGCAATTGGTGATAGTGTGGCACATATTTTAGAAGAAATGGGCTTAGAAAGTTGTGGTGCTCCAGGTACGACGGCGGCGTTAGCACTATTAAACGATGCTGTTAAAAAAGGTGGTTTAATGGCTTCATCTCATGTTGGAGGACTAAGCGGTGCATTTATTCCGGTTAGTGAAGACGCTGGTATGATTGCGGCGATTGAGTGTGGCAGTTTATCTATTGAAAAATTAGAGGCAATGACTTGTGTGTGCTCGGTTGGTCTTGATATGATTGCAGTGCCTGGTGATACTACTGCTTCTACGATTTCCGGTATTATTGCGGATGAAGCAGCTATCGGGATGATTAATAATAAAACTACTGCTGTTAGAATAATTCCAGTACCGGGGAAAAAAGTTGGCGATAATGTTGAGTTTGGTGGGCTATTAGGTTATAGTCCGATTTTAAAAGTTAATAATTTTAGCTCAGATGCATTTATTGCTAGAGGTGGACGAATCCCTGCTCCGGTTCGTAGTTTGACTAATTAATAGGTGATTTTGTGTATGTTACAAAAAAAATAAAGCATGAGATGCTACAAATATTAGAAGATATATATATAGATTCAAAACCTGCTTTAAAGTATAATTCGGAATTTGAATTGTTAATTGCGGTAATTTTATCAGCACAATGTACTGATGTTAGAGTTAATATTACAACGGGACGGATGTTTCCGCGGTATAATACTCCAGAAAAAATGTTACAGCTTACTGTTAGTGAATTAGAAGAACAAATTAAAGATTGCGGTCTATACAAAAGCAAGGCTAAAAATATTCATGAAACTTGTAAAATTTTAAGCAGTCAATATAATTCAGTTGTCCCTAGTGATTTTGATGAACTAATTAAATTACCAGGGGTTGGCAGAAAAACAGCTAATGTAGTGAGAAGTATTTTGTTTGATATACCGGCAATTGCGGTGGATACACATGTGTTTCGTGTTTCTAATCGGTTAAGATTAGCGCAAGGTCTTACGCCACTTGAGGTCGAAAAAAAGTTAATGAAAGCTATCCCGCAAGATAAGTGGTCAGCCGCACATCATTGGTTGATTTGGCATGGTCGCTTGATTTGTAAAGCTCGTAAGCCACTTTGTCATAGTTGTAAGTTAGCGGAGCTTTGTCCAAGTAGCGGAAAGTAAAATAAAAGGATGGATGAGTTATGTTGTTTAGAAAAGCGACATTTGACGATGTTGAGGCGATTTTTCAGTTAGTTAATCGTTATGCCGAAGAAGGTTTAATGCTTGCTCGTTCACGTAATATGTTATATGAATCTTTACGCGATATGATTGTTGCAGAAAAAGATGATGAAGTTGTTGGCGTTGGGGCACTTCATTTATCTTGGGATAAACTTGCAGAAATAAGAACGATGGCGATTGCACCAACTATGAAAAAACAAGGTGTTGGTAGGAAAATTGTTGAAATGCTTATTGAAGAAGGACGACAATTAGGTGTTAAAAATTTATTTACATTAACATATCAGCCAGAGTTTTTTGGTAAGTTAGGCTTTTATGAGATTAATAAAGATAAATTACCTCATAAAGTTTGGAAGGATTGTATTAATTGTCCGAAGTTTCCTAATTGCGATGAAATTGCCATGGAAAGAGAAATTTAAAAAAATAT
The DNA here is from genome assembly GCA_018052945.1 of Negativicutes bacterium. Taxonomy (NCBI): domain Bacteria; kingdom Bacillati; phylum Bacillota; class Negativicutes; species Negativicutes bacterium. The sequence goes on from JAGPMH010000042.1 coordinate 3,937, forward strand.
TGACAAATGATTTTTATATATCTATAATAATTATTAATATATTAACAAATGCTAGGAACAAGAAAAGTAAGTTAGTGCGTTTTTTCAGAGAGCTGAGGGTGCTGGAACTCAGTAAAATAACTAATTGAAATACACTTGGGAGCAACGAACTGAACAGTTTACTAAGTAGGTTTTGTCGGAGTGCCACCGTTATCATAGGCTAGAGTATTTAAGTACTTGAAGAGAGTGGCTTGCTTCTGGCAAGCAGGGTGGTACCACGGGTATATATTGCTCGTCCCTGATTAGGGGCGAGCTTTTTTGTATCTAATTTTAAATTTTAGGAGGAATAAAGATGATTATTGTAATGAGTCCAAAAGCGTCACAACAAGAAATAGATAATGTAATTGCTAAAATTGAAGAACGTGGGTTACATGTTCATTTATCAGCGGGACAATCACGCACTATTATTGGTGTTATTGGCGATAAAAAGGTTATTTCTCAAATGCAAATCGAGGTATTGCCAGGTGTGGAAAAATCAGTTAGCGTAACTGAAAGTTATAAATTAGTGAGTCGTGAATTTAAAAATGAAGATTCAATCTTAAATATTGGTGGAGTTATGGTTGGTGGCGATAACTTAACGGTAATGGCAGGACCATGTGCTGTCGAAAGTCGCGATCAACTATTCGAAGCCGCTGCAGCTGTTAAAGCTGCCGGGGCTCAGTTTTTAAGAGGCGGAGCTTTTAAACCTCGTACTTCACCATATGATTTCCAAGGTTTAGCTGAACAAGGCTTAAAAATGTTAGCTGAAGCTGGTCAAAAACATGGTTTGAAAATTGTTACGGAAATTGTGGATGTAAATGCAATAGATTTACACTGTGAATATGCTGATGTGCTACAAGTTGGTGCCCGTAATATGCAAAATTTTGAACTGTTAAAAACTGTCGGTAAAGCAAAAAAACCAGTCTTATTAAAACGAGGTATTTCTGCAACAATTTCGGAATGGTTGAATGCGGCAGAGTATATTATGAGTGAAGGTAATTATGATGTAATGTTATGTGAGCGTGGTATTAGAACATATGAAACTTACACTAGAAACACGTTAGATCTTGGCGCTGTAGCAGCTATTAAAGAATTATCGCATTTGCCGGTTATCGTTGACCCGAGTCATGGTACAGGCCGTCGTAGTATGGTTTTACCAATGTCTAGAGCAGCGATTGCAGCTGGTGCTGATGGTTTAATGATTGAAGTTCATCCAAAGCCTGAAATTGCGTTATGTGATGGGAAACAGTCTTTGAATCCTGGTGATTTCCAAACATTAATGGATGAAATTTCAGTATATGCTAATTTAGTAGGTAAGAAGATAAAATGAGTAAACTGAACATTTGCATAATTGGCTTAGGTCTAATCGGTGCTTCACTAGGCTTAGCAATAAAAAAGCATTTACAAAATGATGTTTATATTATAGGAATAGATAAAGCTATCGTTACAACAAACTTTGCTGTTGAAAATAATTTTGTGGATTATGCTAGTAATTTAATAGATGAAAATATTAAAAAAGCTGATATTGTGTTTTTATGTACACCAGTTTTGCAAATAGTTCCAATGGTTGAAAAGATTTTACCATACTTAAAGCCCGATGCAATATTAACTGATGTTGGTAGTACTAAAGGCTTTATTTGGTCAAAACTAAAACAAATATTACCACATGATATTGATTATGTTGCTGGACATCCGATGACCGGTAGCGAGCAAAGCGGGATTAAAGCAGCCAATGCGGAGTTGTTTAGAAATAAAGGCTATATTTTAATTCCACAAACAGCTAAAAAGGAAAAATCGGTAAAGCTTGTAAATGAATTATTGAAAGTAACAGGTGCGAATATTACAACGATGGGTATTGAAGAACATGATGCTGTGGCGGCTGTTATTAGTCACGTTCCTCATGTTGTCGCAGCAGGGTTGGTCAATATCTTAGGTAGCGCAGAAACCGATGTTGATAATAAGCTTAAATTAGCTGGTGGGGGCTTTAAAGATACGACGAGAATTGCTTCTTCTAACTCTGATATGTGGGCAGATATTTGTATCTCCAATGCTGATAATATCATTATCGAATTAGAAAAACTGCAAACTGAAATTACTGGTGTTATCACTGATATTAAAAATAATGATCGTGATAATATTTATAATTATTTTTATAAAGCTAAATGTAGAAGAGATAAGCTAATTGACGCTGCTAATAGAATATTAAAGAAATAAGCCTAATAATAAACCTGTATTCTAAATAATGCGGGTTTATTATTTTTTTATATAGTATTATAATTATATAATATGCATAGGGGGCGAAACTTTGCAAAAAGGATTAATTATTGTTAATACTGGCAACGGAAAAGGAAAAACGACTGCGGCATTAGGCTTAGCAATCAGAGCATGGGGGCAAGGTCTTAAGGTTTTGATCTTGCAATTTATTAAAGGTAGCTGGAAGTATGGAGAGTTAGCGGCAATTAGTAAAATGGATGATAATATTGTCATTATGCCATTAGGGGAAGGGTTTACTAATAAAAACCTTGAGGAAAAAGAAAAACATAAATTTGTTGCGATAGAAGCATTAACAACAGCTGAGAAAGAAGTAAAATCAAAAAAATGGGATATGATTATTTTAGATGAGATTAATTATGCCCTAAAATATGATTTGTTAGAGCTAAATTCAGTGTTGAAGTTACTGGATGAGAAAGATTCATCATTGCATTTAGTATTAACAGGTCGTGATGCTAAAGAGGAAATAATTTCTAGAGCGGATATGGTAACGGAGATGAAAGAATTAAAGCATCATTATAAAAATGGAATAAAAGCGCAAAGAGGAATAGAGTTTTAAAACCATTAGCAATATCGATATGATATTGCTAATGGTTTTAGTATCTATAATATGGGGTGGGTAATTGGAACAAGAAAGATTATGGACAAGAAACTTTGTCGTTATATCATTAGCCAGTTTTTTTGTCGCCATGGTATTTTATCTGTTGATGACAACGATGGCGTTGTTTTCAGTACAGGAATTTCAAGCTAATCAAAGTCAAGCTGGATTAGCTAGTGGAGTCTTTGTCGTAGGGGCATTAGGATTTAGACTGTTAGTTGGCAGATACATTGAACTAATTGGCAGAAAAAAAGTAGTATATGGAAGTTTATTTCTTTTCTTTTTATTAAGTTTTTTATATTGGAAAGTAGATAATTTGCAGTTCTTATTTTTAGTAAGGTTTATTCATGGGGGAGCATTTGGGGCTGCTAATACAGCTATTCAGACTATTATTATTGATAATATTCCTTTGGCTAAACGCGGTGAAGGAATTGGTTATTTTTCGCTTAGTTCGACATTAGCGACTGCGATAGGACCACTATTGGGAATTGTATTAATGCAATATTGTGGTTTTGAAATGATTTTTTTAGCTTGCAATATTTTAGCAATGATCAGTATCATATGTCTTTATTTAGCACAGATAAAAAATGTTGAACTGAATATAGAGCAAAGAAATTCCTTTAAAAATTTACATTGGCAAGATTTTTTTGAAGAAAAAGCCTTGCCAATTTCCTTGATTATGTTTGTGATGGGAATTGCTTTTTCTGGTATTCTTACGTTTATTAATTCTTATGCTTTAAGTTTGAATTTAGCTTTAGCAGCGAAATTTTTCTTTTTAATTTATGCTGTATTTATCATTATTTCAAGACCTTTTACCGGACGATTGTTAGATTTAAAAGGCGATAATTTTATAATGTATCCAGCATTGTTTGTTTATGGTATTAGTTTGTTTTTATTAAGTGAAGGTTATAATGACTATTTATTTCTTACGGCCGGAGCTTTAATTGGTTTAGGATTTGGTACTGTTATGTCTAGCTCGCAAGTTATTGCCACTAAGAAAGCACCACGACATAAAATTGGTTTAGCCACCGCTACTTTTTTCTTTGCGTTAGATTTTGGCGTAGGAATAGGACCTTATTTTATTGGATTATTAATACCTTATATCGGCTTTAGTGGAATGTATAAGCTTTTAAGTATCATTGTTATTGCAATGATACTTGCATATCATTATTTACATGGTAAATCATTTAAAAATATTACAACTAAATAATTATTATAAAAATAATAAAAATAACAGGAAAAATCATAATTTTATATAATATTAGTATAATTAGGAGTATCTATGGATGGATTTTTAATAATTGCAAACATAATTTTTATAATATTATTGTTAATAAGTAGTTTACTAACAATAATAAGTTTACCGGGCAACATTTTGCTGTTAATTAGCATGTTACTATATGGTTTGTATGATAATTTTATTCATTTAACTTATTATGATATTTTAATAGTAGTAGTCTTGTTAATAATAGGTGAAGTAATTGAATTTATTAATGGACCGGTTTTAGCTAAAGCGAAGGGTGCTTCAACTAAGACTGTCATTTTTACTGGCATTGCAATGATTATTGGTGGCGTTTTAGGTTCGATAGTATTAATAGGAATAGGTTCAATTATTGGGGCTATTTTAAGTGGTTTTTTAACAGCCTTTTACTTTGAATATAATGAAAGTAAAAATATTGAAAGTGCTAAAATTATTGCTAAAGCGATTGTTAAAGGACAAATTATGGGAGTTTTAATTAAATTTATAATAGTGCTGTTTAGTATTGGTTTTTTAATTACAAAGTTATCGTGGCAATAAATGATTGGGGGATATTAGATGACTAATTTGTTAGTAAATAACATTTATCATGGTTTTAAATTAAAGGAAATAAAAAAAATAAAAGAAATTGCGACAGAAGCATTTTTGTTTCAACATGAAATTACTGGAGCAAGATTGTTGTTTTTGGAAAACGAAGATGATAATAAGGTTTTTTCTATTTCTTTTAGAACACCACCGGCAGATAATACGGGGGTTGCGCATATTGTAGAGCACTCAGTGCTATGTGGCTCGAGAAAATTCAATCTAAAGGAACCGTTTGTAGAATTAGTAAAAGGTTCATTGAATACTTTTTTAAATGCGATGACTTTTCCTGATAAGACTATGTATCCGGTAGCTAGTAGAAATGATAAAGATTTTCAAAATCTTATGGATGTTTATTTAGATGCAGTTTTTTTTCCTAATATATACAAGTATCCAGAGATATTAATGCAAGAAGGCTGGCATTATGAAATAGAAGACAAGGCTGATGAGTTAACTTATAAAGGTGTTGTTTATAATGAAATGAAAGGCGTGTTTTCTTCGCCAGAATCAATTTTAGACAGTAAAATTTTCTCATCATTATTTCCTAATTCTACTTATGGCTTTGAATCAGGAGGAGATCCTGATGAAATTATAGATTTGACTAATGAACAATTTTTAGAATTTCACGCTAAATATTATCATCCTTCCAATAGTTATATTTATTTGTATGGTAAAATGGATATTTTAGAAAAACTACAATTTCTTAACACAGAGTATTTAAGTAATTTTACAGCTTTAAGCGTTAATTCCGCTATTGATAAGCAAGAATTGTTTACTGAATGTGTTGAAAAAATTGACTATTATCCTGTATCAACAAATGAGGAATTGCATGATAAGACATTTTTAAGTTTAAACTATATTGTGGGTGATATTAAAGAAGCAGAAGAAATGCTTGCTTTCCAAATATTAGAGCATTTGTTGTTAAAAACACAAGCTGCTCCACTAAAAAAGGCATTGGTTGATGCTCAATTAGGTAAAGATGTTTTGAGTATGTTTAATAATGACATCTTACAACCTACCTTTAGTATCATTTTAAATGGCTCAAATAAAGAGAAAAAAGCTGATTTTATTAAGGTTATAACTGAAACCTTAAATGAATTGGTGGAAAATGGTATTGATAAAAAGTTGATCGAAGCTTCAATCTCATTATTGGAATTTAAATTAAGAGAAGCTGACTTTGGACATAGCCCGAAAGGTCTAATTTATAATATAAAGTGTATGACCAGTTGGTTGTATGACCAAGATCCATTTATGTATTTAGAATATGAAACTATTCTAAATACAATTAAAAATGAGAAAGATAATAATTATTTTGAGAATTTAATTAAAAATAAGATATTAAATAATTCTCATAAAACATTAGTGATATTGGAACCAAAGAAAGGCTTAGCTGAGGAAAAAGAAGCTGAAATAAAAGCACAATTAGAAGCTGTGAAAAAAGATTTAAGTGTAGAACAAATAGATAAGTTGATTTTGCAAACTGCGCAGCTTAAAGAACGCCAAGAACAGCCTGATACACCGGAAAGTTTGGCTAGTATTCCTTTATTAGAAATTTCTGATATTAATAAGGATTCAGAAAAGCTTGTTTTTCAAGAGAAAAATGAAGCAGAGACTAAAGTTTTATTACATAATTTAAATACTAATAAAATTGCGTATTTATCATTATATTTTGATGCCGGGGTTTTACCGGAAAATTTAATTCATTATACTTATTTGTTCTCAGAACTATTAGGTAAAGTTGATACTGTTAATTATAAATATGCTGATTTGGCAAATGAAATCAATATTAATACTGGTGGTATTGGATTTGATTTATATGCTTATAGCAAAGATGAAAACTATAGTGAATATTATCCTAAGTTTAAGATTAAAGCAAAAGCTTTAATTGAAAAAATTCCTAGTTTGACAAATTTATTAACAGAAATAATGCATAATAGTTTATTTGTTAATAAAAAGAGAATAAAAGAATTAGTTGATCAGATAAAAGCTTCAATGGAAATGTCTTTAATTAGAAATGCTCAGCAAGTTGCTGCCAGTAGGGTTACAGCTTATTTTTCTGACTCTGCTAAATATAATGAGCTAGGAAGTTTGAGCTTTTATGAATTTATCAACAATTTTAGTAAGAATTTTGATGATGAGTTTAATATTTTGCAAGAGCGGTTTGTAGAAGTCAAAGAATATATTTTTAATAAAAATAACTTGTTAACAAGTATTACTTTGACAGAAGCTGAGTATAACGAGTTTGTTGTGCATTATAAGAATTTAGTAAAATCATTGAATAATCAGCCATTTGAACAGCAAAAGTATACTTTCTCATTAGTAAAACTAAATGAAGGCTTGATGACTTCAGGAAAAGTGCAATATGTCGCAAAGGGCGCAAACTTTATGAAATTAGGCTATCATTATACTGGTAGTTTAAAAGTGTTGGAAACAATTTTGCGCTATGATTATTTCTGGAATAAAATTAGAGTTCAAGGTGGTGCTTATGGCGCCTTTACTCACTTTAGAACTAATGGTAATATGGTATTTGGTTCTTATCGTGATCCTAACTTAACTGAAACGATTGATGTTTATAATGAAACGGCCAATTATTTACGTAATTTTGCTGTTTCAGAACGAGAAATGACTAAATATATTATTGGTACTATAAGTGGTGTGGATTCGCCGCTTACGCCACAAATGAAAGGTGCACTGGCTACAGAATGTTATATCAGTAATGTTAATGATATAAAAATTCAGCAAGAGCGAGCGGAAATTTTACAAACAAATCAAGATACTATTAAAGGGTTAGCTGAATTGATTGAGGCAGCGATGCAAGAAAACTATCTTTGTGTAGTTGGCAGTGAAAGTAAAATTACGCAACATAAAGAAGTATTTGGTCAAACGAAACACTTAATTTAAGGGGTAGCTATAATGAATACATTTGATGAATTAAATAAAAATGAATCTAAAAGCAAACGTCAACAAATTTTAGACGCTGCGTACAATATTTTCTCAAGAAAAGGGTTTTATAAAACAACGGTAGACGAAATAATTGCAATGGCCGATACGGGGAAAGGGACAGTTTATAATTATTTTGTCAATAAAGAACAACTTTTTTATACAATTGTTAAAGAAAAACATGAACCGTTTACTAATAAATTAAAAAGTATTTATGAAAAAGATATTACACCAACAGAAAAAATTAATTGTATGGTTAGAGCTTTTTTAGAGTTTTATGATGAAAACATTGGTTTGTGGAGAGCTTTAATGCATGAAATTAGAGCCTTAAGTCCGGATGGTTATTCTGATTTTGATGAAGCACAAGTTAAAAAGTATCGTCAAATTGTTCTAGATGAGTTTGGGATATTAGAGGATGTATTAAAGCAAGGAATAATAAACGGTGACTTTAGACAATGCTCAACTACTCAAGCTTCATATGGTTTATTAAGTGCAGTTATTGTTATGTCAATGCAGGACTTAATGCAAGATAGAACTCTTGAAGAAACAGCAACAATGATCACAAATACATTTTTATATGGGTTAGCAACTCGCTAAAAATGTCAAAGGAGTTCTTGTAAATGTCGCAAGAAGAAATAGAATATAATCTTAGTACTATTAAAAACACTTATTTCATTAAAATTTTTATTGGCATTATTATTGTTATTGTGTTAAGTTTTTTGCTGATGACAAGAATTTTTAACAATAACAACTATCTTACTATTAATGATGCTAAGCTTGTCGGCAGTAAAGTGGAAGTTAAGTCAAAGGTTAGTGGCTTACTAGGAAATGTTACAGTTGCTGAAGGAACAAATGTTAAAGCTGGCGATATTATTGCTAAAATAGATGTTACCGATATTGTAAAAAAGAGAAATGAGCTTGAGCTCAAATTAAAAGAAGCAAAACTTAATTATGCTAAATTAAAAGCAACTAATACTGCACCGCCACAAATTAATACTTATAGTGCTAATGTTACTGTTAACTCAAATAGTGCGGAAATTGAGTTAGCGAAAGCTAATAAAGAAAAGATGGAAAAACTATTTTCATTAGGGGCAATTAGTAAAAATCAATATAACCAAGCGGTTGAAGATTATAATAAAGCACT